>JBIIJL010000155.1:0-4019 GCA_044233795.1 Legionella sp.
CGGTGGATCCGCGCCTCGATTCAGGAATTCGTGCTGCGCTCGTGGAGCCTCGTCAAAATGGGCACCAGCGCGACGCAGAAGAAACTCTTCTTCAACTTGAAGAAAATGCGCAAACGCCTCAAAACCATCGACGATGGCAAGGCACTCACCCCGCAGCAAATCACGCAAATCGCGCATGAGCTTGATGTGGGCGAGCAGGACGTGATCGACATGGATCAGCGCATGGGCGCGCACGATAAAAACCTCAATGCGCGTGTCGGCACGGACGGTGAAACCGAGTGGATGGATATGCTCGCCGACCCATCCGAGAGCCACGAGGACACGCTGGCGGATGATCAGGAACTGCGCATGAAGAAGAAACTGCTGGGGCAAGCGCTCGAAAGTCTCAACGATCGCGAGCGCGAGATTATCGTCACGCGCCACATGAACGAGGAAGAGCTGACTTTAGAGGAACTCTCCAAACGCTTTGGCATCAGCCGCGAGCGCGTGCGCCAAATCGAATCCCGCGCGATGGAAAAAATGACCCAGTTTGTGATGGATGCCGCGAAAAAGGCGGCGTTGCCAGCAGCGAAGGTAGCCTAGTGTGGGAATCACACTCAAACAACTAGCGTTTGCTATCTGATACCAAAAGCAACTAAAGGAGCTGGCGTAGATAAGGTTATTTAAGGCACCATTTTTTGAGCAATTAGCCAGTAGGGTTGTTCTTTTGGTGACCCACGGTTGAATCTAAACGCACATTCTTTGATAAACAAGTGGAAGTGTTATTTGGGGATGCCGTTGTGTTTTCTCAGCACACGTTTTGCCTGATTCCAGAAGTTTTCGATGCCGTTGATGTGGTTGTGCTTCCTCTCGGTTGCATGATTGATGCGGCGATGATGAAACCCTGAAACATCGAGCGGATTGTAGCTGCGATAGCAATCGGTATAGACAATGCTTTCAGGCTTTATTTTCTGCCGAATAATAGGCATCAGCGTGTCGGCTTTGGTGTCGTCAACTACTTTGGTATAGGCGTGTTCGCGCAGCCCCACGGCGTTAGCGGTCGCATCAAGGTGAAGTCGTTCACCGACCCGATGGATGATTTCGCCAGCCATGCCGCCCTCACCGATGAGCGCGGGGCGCCCATCAAGCTCAAAATCACTGGGCACGCGCAGGGTATGGCCATTGTGACGGTCGAGGGCGTCACCAGCCGCAACGAGGCCGAATTGCTGCGTGGCCGCAAGATTGGCGTTGCCCGCACGGCGATGCCTGCACTTGAGAAACCCAATACGTATTACATCGATGATTTGGTGGGGATGTCGGTGGTGGATGCGGCGGGTGCGGCGTTTGGCACCGTTACCAACCTATTTAACTTTGGGGCGGGCGATATTCTAGAGATCAACCGGCCGGATCATTCCAAAGAACTCTATGCCTTCACGCATACCACCTTCCCCGAAGTTAACCTTTCAACGCGAGAAATAATAATATCGCCCCCAGAAATCGTATAAATTTAATAATAAATCTTCAGGAAACACATGGTTTACGTATAATTAATTGTGGCTAAGGATGATATAGCATTGTTATATATTGCATATTTCTATTTCATGTCGCCCGCGCCCAATTAACCAATAATTAACTTTTGTGCGTTAGATTTAGATTTAGTTAATTAAATTATATTCAGCAACCCTATTGCAGCCGTTACGCACCAAAATTCAGGAGTCCCGCATGAAACGCCAGTTACTCAGCACCACCTCAGCCTTTGTTTTCTCGGCCATGATTATGGCTTCGGCATCGCTTACGGTGATGATGCCAACGAAGGCGCTCGCGTGGGGGGGGGGAGGAGATGCTGGCCCAGGGGATGGGGATACTGGTACTCCCGGTGATGGCACCGATGGTGGTGCGGGTGTTGGTCCTGGCCCTGCTGGTGATGATGGCAGTGCCTCCGATGCCGGCGTTGCTTCTGGTGATGATGGTAGTGCCTCTGACGCTGGGGTTGCTTCTGGTGAGGATGGCAGCGCAAGCGATTCTGGTGTTACTGCAGCAATTGCCTCTGATGTCGGTAACGATGCCTCGTTCGCAGACCCTGCGGATGTAACTAACGCCAACGATGCAAGTATCGCAGATCCTTCGGACGTAACTAACGCAGCGACTAACAGTTCCGTCTCCGCCTCCGATGATGGCACTACCTCAGGTGTTAATGGCGCTATCGGCGATGCATCTGCGGCCGCTGTTGGTGCCTCAGGCGACGCTTCAGGTGGCACAAGCGGTAATGGCGGCACCAGTGTCGCAGGAAGCCCAAGCAACGCCTCGACAGCGGCTGCACACACGACGACCACCGCTACCGCACCCACAGCCGTTACCAACGAACAGATCGTAGAGTTCATTAATGCGAATGCCACCAACCCCGCTGCTATTGCCGCTGCCATGCAGCAGCATGGTGTGAGCCTCTCGCGCATTCAGGGGGCAATGAACCTGTCGCATCAGCAAGTGGCCGATTACATCAACCAATCGGGCAACCCCTACCTGCTGAGTCAACTTGCTACCTTGACGCCACCCGCAACCAACACTGCGACGCCACCCGCAACCAACACTGCGACGCCACCCGCAACCAACACTGCGACGGCGCCTGCAACCAGCACGCAGACGACGAACACCACACAAACACGACCTGCAACCAACACCGCGACGGCGCCTGCAGCGGTTACCAATCAACAAATCAAAGACTTCATTAACGCGAATGCAACCAACCCCGCTGCCATTGCCGCTGCCATGCAGCAGCATAATGTCGGCCTGCAGCGCATTCAAGAAGCCATGGGTCTGCCTCGCGAAGAGATTACCAAATATATCCAGCAATCCAATAACAACTACCTGAAAGATCAATTAGCAGCGTGGAGCCCGACTACCCCTAATGAGCTTGCCGTTGGGATGCGGGAAGCTGGCGACAAGCAGATCCGTGATTTCATTAATGCAAATGCCAATAATCCTACCGCGATTGCCAATTTCCTCAAAACCACCAGCTACGATCTTGATCGTGTGCAGAGCGCCATGAGCCTCCCGCGCGAGGAGATCGTTAAATACATCACCGAATCGGGCAATACTGATCTAAACCAGGCTCTGGTGAATTGGAGACCAGCCACCGCGCAAGCAACCATCAACCCTGCTACGGCGACAGTCTCCCCGACTGACCTCAACAACTATCTCCGTGCGAACCTGAAAGATCCTGCGAAAATTGCGATGGCGATGGACGTACATGGTATCGACCTGGAGCGCGTTGCGCAAGCGACTGGCTATAAATATGCTGAAATAGCCCAGTATATCAGAGAAACCAACAACCCAAGCCTCGTCAAGCGTTTGGATAACGAAGTTGTCTGGACAGGCATTGACACCACACGTGGCTTGACCAAGGCACAATATGATGCGCTTCCCGACTACATGAAGGGAAAGCCAGTCGGCGGCGGTCAGCCCAATATCATCATCCGTAACGTCAGCGATATTGATCGGTTGCCCATCTGGAGCAGCATGACGCCAGCGCAGGCGGCAGCAGAAAAAGCAAAAATCGTCAATGCGTTGAATGCTACGGCCTATGGCACTAGCACTATGGGCATTGGCGGCATTGCCATTAGCGTAACCAACAACTCGGGCTCGAATACCAGTGTTGTCCCGCACACATTAGCAGGTTCAGGACATATTGCTCCTACCAGCGGCACGGTTGGTGCAGGTGGCGCCCGGGGTAATTCGACTTCAACTCCTATTGGCTCTACGATAGCTTCATTGGATGCCGAGTATACGGCACTAAATGCGAAGCTAGCTGCAACTAGAGCGAATAACCGGCAAGCATGTGCAGACTTCTTCTCACCGCAGTGCGATAGTCACAGACGCATTATCAGTGGTATTGAGCAGGAACAAGCAGTGATTACTGCTAAAAAGACGGAGCTTGCATATAATGCGCTGCTCCAAAACCCTAATGCCACAGAATCAGCTAAATTCTCGGCTTTGAACGAGCTGGCTTGGTCCAAAGACGCCGCATTCAATAGGTGCATAGA
>JBIIJL010000036.1:0-20570 GCA_044233795.1 Legionella sp.
TCTTGGTCGAACACAAGAGTACCCTTCATGAAGTTTTAATCAAGCTTTGTGAGGGGTTTTTTGTTTATCCATCAATAAACGTGGCTAGAATCACGTGGAAATCCATCGGATATAGTGTTCAGGCTGAACTAGAAAGCTGAGCTTCTGACTGTTTTAAAAGTGTTTGCACCGTTTTGTTTCCTGGTTCAGAGACAAGAATGGTTTTAAAATCCTTTATAGCGCGGCGATGCTCCCCAAGTTGGGCTAATGTTGAGCCACGCAAATACTGTAAGGCAGTATTTTGGGGTCCTCTTTGTATCGCCTCAGTAAAATCTAGCACTGCCCCTTTTAAATCGCCTTGCTTGCTTTTCTCAAGCCCACGCTCTTGATATGCAATCCAAGAAGATAAGGGTTTCTCTATTTTATAGCCGGCCAATGATCGTTGAATTAAGCTCGCTAGACTTGTTTCTCGATAGGGTATGTGGCGTGCCTGTGCTGCTTCTTGTTCCTGCCTCTGGAGACGCTCAGCCTTGGTAAGAAGTGCCATTGCCCGCGACTCGTTTTTCTTTTCACGAGCAATATTGGCTTTATAAAGCAATTTGTATGAATTCGAACACATGCTGCCGGGGCGCGTGGAAAACACTTCTGCCGCTGTTTTTTTTATTTCCGATAAATATTGGGGAAATTGTTTTTCATAAGACTCAGAATCATAGAGAGTCTTTTCCAGTTGGATTTCAACATTATTTTTAGTTAATAATACCCCAAAGTCATTGGGAACAGCCTGGTGAGGATTGTTGTATTCCAAGATCCTATTAAGTACTAAATTCCCTGTCGCAATTTTATAATGGGATAGTTCCCAATACCATTTCATTCTCGATTGTGGATCAGATAACTCGGGAAATGGTTCTGTAGTAATACTGTTTATATTCATAAAATCCCAAAGTGTTATGGGTTTTAAATTTGAATATTTTTTTGCATCTTGCGCCAATACATTCACAACGCCTTTCTTAAATTCTTCAAAAGCGTCCCACAGCCCAGCCTGTTTAATAGCTAAAATTTTTCTTGCGTGTGTAGGGGAAATAAAAAGACGTAACTCAATATTATGTTTCCTCGAAAATCTGATAATTTGGCGAAAAGTATCAAATGCGGATTGATTATCATCAAGAGAAGTAGTACAAAACCGTTGCTCAGCTCCAGCAGTCCAAATTTTCTCCATGTAATATTTTTCATTGCTCAATGTTGCTTGCCTATGGGGTGCAATTATTACCTGACCTGGGGCTCGCATCCCATTAGATAAATATAATTCTTTAGGTTTAATAGTTTCCGGACGCAATTGGCGTTGAATAGCTTCGGCTTTGGTATCTTGGCTTCGTAATGTCTTCACACTAGCTGTAAGAGCATTTTCAAATAAAATTGCATTTGCATCAAATAGCAATGTTCTAGAAAAATAAGAGTCATTATCCGATAACATAAGGCGTTTTTCATCATAATTAACTACCTCCGTACCAAACACAACTTTTTCCCTATTTTCATTAAACATAAGAAAATCTATACCTATAATGGCAAGCTTTAATTTTTTATTAGATGCGTAATAAGTATGTTGCAAAGTACGGTAAATTTCATATAGTCCACTACCGGCCATTGCCATGTTATAGGTTTTATATCCTTTTTCTTTAAAAGCTGGATGCTCTGGATCAATACCGAGCTCTGCTCGTGATGTTCCAAAGATAGCTGCTGTAGGATTGAAGTATTTGACAACGTGCGCCTTGGTTAACCTTAAATTTGAAGCAACTGCTATCTTATCCGCGTTTATACCTGGTATCGATACAACTCGAAAAATACCATAGGGATCAATAAGGATATTAAATACTACGACCAAACACACTAGTACTATTGGCAATAGCATATACCACATCACAAATTTTTTCGGTGCATGCTCAAATGCTCTCATCACTGAATCATCTCAAAATTGAAAGTAAATAAAATTTACTACCGGTGTAGCTCGCAAAGTTTGCCAAAAAACAGCACCTAATAAAGCAGGACTAAGAATAGCAGCAAGGACAGGGGAAAAGATTAATTGTAGATGATTGTTTTGGATTGATATGAAGGGCAGTGCGCGCCACCAACGTTTTATTCGTACAGGATTTATCGACTGTATCACTGGCTTAAATGCTAAGCAGAGCTGTTGAGTATTCGGGAGCAGCCATACTACACAACACAATACCAGAATAAAAAATCCCTGGTTAAAACCATGAAAATAAGCGACTCCAGAATCCTCAAAGTGTAGCCCTAAACGTTTAAGAAGCTGACCAACACTACCTAAAGTCGTCTCATATTTAGCTGCTAATGCAAACCCGTTAAAACCTATCATACCTTTTAACATGATGATTGCTGCTTTAAAGTTCTCTGCACGAAAAAATATCCAAGCAACTAAAACTGCACCAAAGGTAAGTAATTGAGCACTTCTATGTCTAAACCAGCCTGCTGGAGACAGGCCAAAACTAAAGGTTACCTTAAGAAACTGCCAGAAGTGGTTAATGATTAAATAAAAGCCGTGTAAAGCCCCCCAAAATAAGAATGTCCAGGCCGCTCCATGCCAAATTCCACCAATTAACATCGTCATTAATAAATTAATATATCGACGCGGCTGACCTTTACGATTGCCGCCTAGAGGAATATAGATATAATCTCGTAAAAAGCGCGACAGGGACATATGCCAACGTCGCCAGAAATCGATAATATTGGTGGCCTTGTAGGGTGAATCAAAATTCTGTGGCAATCGAATGCCCATCATCAACGCTAAGCCAAGCGCCATATCCGTGTAAGCGGAAAAATCAAAATAAATTTGCAAGGTAAAACTTAAGGCGGCGACCCAGGATTCTATAAAGGTTAGTGGCCACCCAGACTGTATTGCTTTGAAAGGTGCATCAACCCAAAGTGCTAGCTGATCGGCAAACAAGATTTTTTTACACAGCCCGATAGTGAACATGGTCAGCCCAACAGACATATCTGTCGAATTGAATTTAAAGATGGAGGGTTGGCGAAACTGTGGAATGAGCTCTTTGTGATGGACAATTGGCCCTGCAATTAGTTGAGGAAAATACATAACAAACAAACAAAAATCGAGAAAATTGTACTCTTCTGCTTCTCCACGGTAGGCGTCTACCAAATAAGCTATTTTTTGGAAAATAAAAAATGAAATGCCGATGGGCAAAATAATATTTTGCAAAACATAATGCGTTCCAAGCACCTTGTTAATATTGCTGACGGCAAAAAGACTATATTTATAGTAAAACAATACACCGATATTAATTAAGAGGCCACAAAGGAGTAAAGCAGGGGAATGACGCCCTTTTTTATGCTGAGTAGAAAGAAGAATCCCAAATTTGTAATTAATCACAATGAGTACGAGAAGTAATAGCAAGTAATCTAAACGAAACCAACCGTAAAAGACGCAGGACATGAAAACCAACCAAGCCACCGCACATCGCTTTGCAGAGAGATAAGATAATCCATAAAAACCGAATAGGGTGAGAGGTAAGAACAAAAAAATAAAGATTTCGGAATTAAATAACATAAATCATCCTGTAGTTTATCTCCTTTAACACATAGGCAAAAACACCAAATTTAACACTCATCCAGATACTCCTTGAGAGCATTTGAAAACGCTAGTGGCTCAAATCCATAATGCTCCATTGCATACTGACAAGAAATGCTAAAGAAGGATTTTTGTGAACTAGCTATGCTTACTTTTGAGCTTGAGTTACTTGATACCAGTATTTTTTCAATGATCTTACTGATTGGCAATCCATCTTGAGAGGCAACATTCACGACATCAAAACCATGTAACCATCTGACATGTAACAAGCGATCAATAAACTGCGCCAATGTGCGAATAGGGATGGCATTATTAAAAACAGCATCTGGATTATATATGGTAATATCTTGGCCTGCTTTGGCTTTATTGATAGTATTTGCTAACCAATGCCTCGCTGCCCCACGGCCAATAACTGCCGGCAACCTAATTGCAACCGTCTGAAACGATGTTTGCTCACGTAGCATTGCTTCGCACATTAATTTGCTTGCGCCATAAGAACAAGGTTTATCAATCGGGGTGCTTTCACGAAGAACAGACTGGCTCACCTCACCATATACAGAGCACGTAGAGAAGAAAATAAATTTCTTAACATCAGCGTCTTGGACTAGTTCAATTAAATTTTGTGTAGCTAATGCATTATCTTGTATCAAATTAGCAGCAGTAACTCCCTGCATTGGAGAAGTGGCGGCTATATGCACCACCGTATCAAACGGACCTGTTAACTCTTTGATTTTAGCAAGGTCGTTATAGATACATGTCACTTTACTAGAAAAGTCCTTATATAGTGTTTGACGACTGATGGTTGTAATATCGTAGCCCTTACTTACAAAGTACTCTAAAACAACTTTTCCACTGAAGCTGTTGGGGCCGGTAAGCAGAATTCTCATATTTGCATGCTGTAATACTGTGAAAAAATTTCCTCAACACTGCCTAATTTCATCTGCCGACCATGCTCGAGCAATAAAGCCTTATTACATAGTTGACTAATCAGGTCTGCTGAGTGTGATGCGATGACCATCACACTGGTTTTATCATAGAAATTTGTCAGTCGATTTTTGGCCTTTTCTGCAAAATTGGCGTCACCAGCGCCAATACCTTCGTCCATTAGCAAAATATCTGGTTCTACGGCCGTTGCAATAGCGAAACTTAACCGCATTTGCATACCAGCAGAATAAATCCGAACAGGTAAATAGATAAAATCACCCAGCTCGCTGAACTCAATGATCTCATCTTTTTTTGTTTCTATTTCCGATTTAGTCATACCAAGGTGCATACCAATCGTATAAATATTATCAACGCCCGTATCGTCTAAATCCAATCCCACGGACATGTTAAACAAAGAAGTGATTTTTCCCTTATATTGGTAACGACCTATCATCGGTTTATAAATACGTGCCAACACCCTCAATAGCGTTGTTTTTCCAGCACCATTATGGCCAACCAAACCCAAACGGTCACCCGCCTCTAACCGAAAACTAATATTGTCTAGTGCACGAATACTAACTTGCTTCGACTTATCATTTTGTTCAATTCTGCCACCAGTGACCCGACTTAATAACGTCGTACGAAAGCTTCGACTAACATTAAACACTGGTATATCCAGCGTCAAATTATCAACTTCTAAAAATGTAGATATCATTTATAATATAATCCATTTTTGATCTTGAGGGGTCTGGACTAAAGCCAGAAAATTAAATTATGATGTTTTTTAGACATAATCATCATTGTCAATATCCACCCTAAAACAGTCATGCAACTCACAACAACCCAACTCATCGTGGAAGGTGCTAAACCTAATAAGGGCTGACGAATTAATGAAACATAATGGTAAAGTGGGTTCGCATTAACGAGAAAATAAGATTTAGAGCCATTACCCAGTTGGCTAACAGGCCAAAAAATAGGTGTTACAAACATGGAAATTTGCAATAAGCTGCCAACTACTTGCTGCAAGTCGCGAAAGCGCGCACAAAAAAAACCTAATAAAATCGCCAACCAGCTAGCGGAAATGAAGAACAAGAAAAATGCTGGTAGAATCAAAAAAGTGTATATCGTAACAGGAACATGGAAAATAAGTGCAATACAGATGTATATAATCACTTGATGCAAAAATACCAAAAAATTACGCGCAACAACTAGCCAAGAAAAAGATGAGTAAGGCAGGGCGACTTGCTTTAGTAGCCCCTCTACGCTGGTAAAGGTAGTGCAACTTTCAGTAATGATTGATGCAGTGAATGTCCAGCAAACAAATCCTGAAGAGAAATAAGGCAAAAACGTCGCAATATCTGTTTTCCATAGGGCTGAAAATAAAAAACCCATACTCACAATAAAAATTGCAAGACTAAGCGTTGCCCAGAAAGGGCCAATGAGCGTTCGTCGATAACGACGCCGTATATCTGCAAAAGCTAAGTAAGTCCACATGTGCCAATTCAATAATCCTTCCCAATAATCAAGGCATGCATCATGTACAAAATTTCGGTGCTTGGAGTAATGTACCTCCTCACATCCTGATAGCATTTCGCCAGACAACAAATTATCTGCTTCAGTTAAAGAAGGTGCGCCCATTATCTTCCCTTTCACAATGAATCAATTCAAACAATCGCTAACATTAAAAAATCGGCGGAGCATATAGAAAGTAATCAGTAGATGAAATTCTTTCAATTACTTTTCGCACAACATTTGGTTGTAAACAAACAAACGTGTGACTACCCGGGGGTATTTTACTCGCATGATACACCGGCTTTTGATGATACTCCTTGTTCACTCTATCAAGATCTTCATCAACAAAAAAGTCAATATTTCCAGCAAGTTCTCCATATACCCAATTAGCAGCAATTGAAGTGCCAAAAATCCCAAATGGTCTGTTTATTGCAACTGTGTTTTTAACCTCAGCCACAATGGCGGCCAGCCAATCAAGTTGCTTTTGCACAAATGCCCGGTTATAAACAGCACTGCTTTTTGGCTTTTCGGCCATGTTTTCTTCAGATGATACCTTACAAATAGCAATGATTTCCTTATTGATAGCCTTATTTGAGATATTCAGGATCTCAAATCCACTCATTAACAACAAATGAAACAGCGTATCCATTGCAAAATGTGTCGCATGATCCGTTATTATCAAATCAAATGGATTCTCAGTATAATCGGGTACAGCAACTATCAGGTAACCCCCTGGTTTAATCTTGTATTTTAAATTTTTAAGAAAATCCAATGGTGATTCAACGTGCTCTAATACATGAATCATCGTTATAAGGTCAAAATAACTAGGATTTACCTGCTCTATATCAGTGTAAATTTCAGCAACATTCTTAATACCTTCAAGCTCTTTCTTTTTATGGGCGTTTGGTTCAAAACCATATAATTTTGCAGTCGTTAATGTTTGCGACATTGATTTCAGCATATTACCTACTCCACAGCCAATATCAATGGCGTGGATATTATCCTTGATAGTTATCACAGTCTTTGCATAATTTAATACAGCGATTGACCTGGGAATAGAAGAGGCTGTCTCACTATTAAATACCGGTTGCTCTATACCGTCAGTCGACTGATGGTATAGCTCATAATTACCATAGATCTTATTAACCTCTAAACGCCAGCTGCTATCTGGAATTTTTTGTACCGTATTACAATCCCTACAAACACATAACTTACCACCCTTAGGCCAAGGCTTGCAGTCTGACGTCGCTCTACCTAGATAAGCAAATGAATCAAATAAAAAAACAGCATTGCTGCGGCATATATGGCATTGTACAGGAATATTATCCCCACTCATTTAGGTGAGCATCCTATCACCATTAGGTAATGGCACATGGGTGAAAATCCTGTATGTACAATTTCATCATTCACTCCAAATTGAAATACATGATGGAAATGTTGTTGCAACGAAGTCACCAATCTTTCTGCGGTATACATATTCACATGACCAATTTGGCTAGCTTTAGACGCATATTGTGTTGCCGTATCATTGGGCGTACCTATAATACACATGCCATTGGGTAGTAAATGATTAACAATTGCCTGCAAAAATAAAGGCTCATCAGCCTTTTCTATGTGCTCAATTACATCCAATGAAATAACAGCATCAAATTTACCTAAATTTGATTTTAAAATATCCGCATTCTGATATGTAATGTTTTGTTTTTTAATATTTTTATTAGCGCAGTCGATGGCCTTCTTATCCATATCCACTGCCACAACCTCGTTACCAGTTTCAGCTAACAGCAAACTGCCGATGCCCTCTGAGCAACCCACTTCCAACACCTTAGATATTCTGTTACGAGGAAGCATTTTAGCGGCAAATTTATATCGCGACAGCGTAAACAACAAATGACGAGGGCTATTAAGCACCTGATGCCCAAAATAAGGGCCTAGCTGCATATCCTGTCCATTAATCAATTCCCTAATTTGATTCCAATTTTTATTTTCAACAATATCTTCCATTTTAACCATTCCCTAAATCATGATTTAATCGACAAAGCAGTTTTCGCTTTGCTCCTTTTGGCAACTGAGGTTTTGTCAGACCTCCTTGTTCTTGACAATGCGTTAGACAATGGCTCTTTTGCACTCGCCATGTAACAAAAATCGAATCGCTTTACAGCCCAATACTTTTTACCCATGAAGGCATTAAGTAGTTGGGTGCATATTGAGAGCATTGGATATAAAATGAAAATAACTGGTAGTAGCAGTAATTTAACAGAGCCAGTTACAGTAGCCCTCGGCATAGCTGGCTTGATCTTGCTGTAGTACCAATGGTAGAAATTAATCGAAATTTTGGTACCAAATCCACCGTAACTATCTTCCGAAATAATTTTAATTTTATTTTGTGTTTTGGACAGGAAGTTAAATATGTTTTTATTATCTGTAGTATAGTAAATCAGTCTACCATTTGGCTTAAGAATCGCCCTTACTAAACCTAAAAAGTCATCACTCAAAGGCAAGTTAAAATCTCTAACAATTACGCGATCATAATGATTTTTATATAGCCGTGAATAAGCTTCTACATTGTTAATTAAAACTTGCTGATCCCCAAGAGAAATTTGTAAATCTTTACGCTCGAAACAATAATGATTTATTTCATGAATTAACGGGTGGTAACTATCATCGAAATATAAAATGCTCCCTGAGATTCTTCTTACTTCATTAACAAATGGATTGCAAACACCTATCTGAAAAGCAAAATTCCAATGCCATGGATACAACCCCTTAGAGGACCGCGTCAGACGCGAAAAATATTCCGTGCCTGTTCCAATGATAGAAATATAAAACATCTTTATTTTCTTAATGTATTGACTACATCTAAAAGCAATTGCCCATTTTCGCAAAGCATCCTTACGCCGAGAGGCTAACCGACCAAGTATTTCATCTACCACTTTAGTTGTTATTGCTTCAGTCTTAGACCACCCAGGATGCAATGCATTTTCTGCATGAATTTTGATAACTGTTTTAATAAAAGATTGGTGCTTTTTATTAGTGCAGGTTTCAGCCCACATCGCAATATCATCCGTATTACCTTTTCTATAGGCAGCTAATACCTTGTGCGTATGTGAGCTCATTTCAAAAGCAACCAACTCGTCAGAATCGGCCACGATATATTCTTCGTTCTCCGCAGAATCGAAGGCTAAAGCGAGATCGTCGTCAATGGTAGATTTAAAATCACACTGTTTAGGAGTACCATATACTAACAATGGGTGTAAATGAAAACACCTGGCTATGAGACCCGTTTCATCAACAGTCCAAAATAAATTTGCTGGCATTAACCCCCCCCCTTTCTCATCAAAAAAATGGCTGCACGTTATAGGGTGTAGATATTGCAAAGCAATTTTTACTAATTCTCGTGGTGTTAGATTGATGTTACCTTTATATTTTGTAAGCTCTGGACAGAATAATTCGCTGCTTATCCTAATCCCTGACATATGAATTATTTTATAACCATTTTCTACAATCTTATGCATGGATAACATCGCTTGATTACTCCATACACAATCAGGCGGAATAAACACAGCATAGCTTCCATGCTCTACCGCATAGTTGAACCCTGCTTTATGGCACCAGCTCATTGCGCTATGGTTGTTAGAAAAATGATCGTCAAAAACAATAAGGGAAACCTCGACGAATTCCTGCAACTTTTTCAATATAGGGGCTTTTGTAATTGAGCTATCAGCTGGTGATTTTATATAAATAAAATATTTAACCTTGCTTCTCTTAGAAAGAGCGGGAATATTGTCTCGTGCAAGCAATGAGGGCAAGCAAACATCTAAAAATAATTTAGTGTGGCCATCTCCCCACACTGGGGTGATAAATACATACTCTTTCAACTCACTACTTTCCTTGTATTTTTCATCCATACAATTTGCTCAGCACCGTTCGAGTAAAAGCCAACTTATAGTCTCAAAAATTACTAGTATCTTCAATGGTTGGTTTATGATATTCCTCAATTAACCGACACATCAATGCAAACTCTCGTTCAATCACATTCACATCGTCATTTTCCCATACCCATTTTTGCAATACACCAGCAAAGGGTAATGAACTGCCTATCTCAAATCCTTGTTTTTTAAAAGCACTTACTGTAGTTTGTGGCACTTCTGGCACCATCATTTTAAATGTAAGATAGCGACATTTAGCATTGAGCCAACAAAGAACCATAGGCCCATTATTTACACCTAAATTTAGATAGCTCATCTCGTATATTGCAGCTCGTAAATTTAAATTCAAAGCTGGCTCTGTGAAAAATACATATTCTGATAATTCTTGAGGCACCTCATCAAACGCATTACTTGTGTCAGGTATAAAAATTGGTAAATAGATCTTAGAATCTAATTGTCTTACAAAATCACTCCACGAACACAAGTTGCTATTTCTAGCCGGCATATAAGACGAACACCGCAAAGTAATAGTAATGAGTTTCCTGCCGTGCAAACGATTTTTTAACCACTGCTCAATATAACGCTTCGACTGGTTGGTAGGACTTAATGACATGAGATGTTTTGAGCGGTCCTTTAGCAAATGGTGCACACAAGGAGTCGTTGGAAACGAAGCACTGTAACGCTTTGGGTAGATACTAGCTCTTTTTCTCTCACATAAAAGAAGAGCCTCTTCGCGGGTCGCGCAATAGGTTATACCGGCGCAAGTAGGCAACAAATGACATATTGGGAAAAGGATTTCATCTCGCCGCCAGTGCCGCTCAGCAATATCAATACACTCTTCATAATCCGAAGTCTCCTCACGCAAACCTTGATATTTCCCTGGAACAAAAACAATATGCACTTTGGATAAGTTTTTTCTTTTTCTCTCCTTTTCTGCAAGAACCAAGGCCCAAGCAATATCAAAAGTAACAGGCGCCACTTCTAGATCATAAAATAAATAAAGTGAATCTGAATCAAGAGCTTTACATTCGTAAACAACAGCTCTTACTTTATTCACTGGCCAAAGAACAAATAAGTAAAAAATCAGCATGAGAGGTTTGAAAAATTTTCCAAGCGCAGTTGTCCCTCGCTCTGCTTCTTGTAAAAGACGCGACAGTAGCCACGATACACCAAGCAATCTAATTTTTTTGAAAACTGATGCTTGTGTATTTTGCATAGTTGACTCTATATAAATAATGAATTAGTACTCTGATATTTTTCAGACTTTAGATTGTTGCAATGGTTTTTTTGCAACAATCTCCTTATAAATGGAATTAACATCCAATCCGTGAGCCTTCAACAAACTATCATGACCACCATATACATGAAGAAACTTGTCCTGTAATGAATAACATCTAAGTTCGCATTGTGAGCGCATATCCCAAGCAATTTCTTTGACACGTGACCCAAGTCCTCCATGCGGGACATGCTCTTCTATGATAATGACTGTTTTATGAGTTGCTAATAAATTTTCAATACCTACAACATCTAATGGTTTCAATGAATGGCACGAGACCACTGTGCTACTGTATTTGTTTTTTTCTTGCAGCTGTTGTGCCAAATCCAAAGCCATTTTGACCGTTGGACCGTAAGATATAATGCATACATCTTGGCCCTGGCAAATTCGACGCACTTTGCCTGGCACAAAGGGGTCAATTGCTGATGCAGTTAAATCAGGCTCCCCGGCTTTACCCAAGCGTAAATAGGTTGGCTTTTCATTTGTTGTAGCACACCACTCTGTTATTAACTTGGTCTCAGCAGGATCACACGGCGCCAAGACTTGCATACCAGGAATGGCTGAAGCAATGGCAATGTCTTCCATTGCATGATGCGTTCCACCAAGCGTTGAATAAGACACACCGCCGCCCACTCCAACAACAGTAATCGGCAGTTCTTGGTAGGCGATGTCATCACGAATGAATTCGAAAGGGCGATACAATGCAAAGGTTGCTATCGTATAAGCAAAAGGACGCATCCCTCGAATCGCCATACCTGCAGCAATCCCAATCATCGATTGCTCAGAAACACCCGTGTTGATAAACCGCTCGGGAAACTCCTCGCGAAATTTTGTAATAGAGCCTGCTGGCGATATATCTGCAACGACCAAAGCAAGTCTTGGATCATTTTTTCCAAGCTCATAGAACGCAGCCGCAAATTGATTTCTCACACCACACCCCCTTCTAGCTCGAGCTTGGCTTGTTGATACTCCACTGAATCAGGAGATCGATAATGCCAAATCGGAACACTCTCCATGTAGGAAACTCCTTTCCCTTTAATCGTTTTACAGGTCACAAATAATGGTTTTGTCGGATGCTGATTTAGTGCAGCTGTATAGATCTGCTGACTATCGTGGCCATCAACCTCCTGCACGCCCCACCCGAAAGCTTCGAGCTTTTCTGTCACAGGATAAAGCGCTTGATGATCAACACTCATGCGAGCTAAGCCGGAAAAATCATTAAGATCAAGAAAAACTGTCAATGTATTAAGCTTGAGATTCGAGGCCATCAAAATAGCCTCCCAAGTTGACCCTTCTTGAAGCTCTCCATCAGAAACCACAACATAAGTATGGCTATCAACTCCTTGTATACGATTTGCAAGTGCAATCCCTGTCGCAATTCCCAAGCCATGTCCTAGAGAGCCCGTAGATGCAGCAATTCCAGGCAAACCATAGTCAGGATGCGCGCCTAACCGACCACTGGGCTGGCAATATGTCGCTAAATCCTCATCTGTCAAAAAACCCAATTCGTTCAAGATGACATACTGACTCATACAGCCATGACCCTTTGACATCAAGAATGTATCTTTGAATGTGTTATCTTCATTTTTTCGCATCAAGCAATGATAGATAACATCTGTTATTTCTAGGCAGGAAAAAGCTGGAGCAATATGCAATGCCCCAACCTGCTGTGAAATATCAAGGATTTGATGACGATACTTTTTGCACCGTAATTGAGCCTCATGAAGATCAAACGTACCCTGTTTCTGCATTATTCACCCTATCTACCTTGAAAATAAAGCGCCCGAAAGACGCATCATCTAAATGATCTACGCTCTCATCACATAATCAGTCGAACACTCCTTCAACTGCGTCAAATACCGATCAGTCCAATCAACCATTTCCTTAAGACCTTCATCCCAAGTAATTTGGGGTTCCCAACCGACATCTTTTTTGATTGCCGATGAATCCAACCAATATCTTGAATCTTGGCCAAGTCTATCTTCTGACATTTCACATAAATCAGTGAAGGGCATATTCAGAGCACTTGCACAACGCTCAACAACTTCTTTAATCGAAGTAGGTTCCTTAGGACCCGCATTGTAGATTGTTCCAAGAGGAGCCTTTTCAGACACCAAATGAATTGCACGAGCCAAGTCTCGAGCATGAATATAAGATTTTTCGGCCCGCCCACCGCCATGCAAAGGCAACTTTGTTCCTAATCGACCAAGCAACAACGCTTTTGGAATCACACGATGCAATAACTGACCAGGACAATATGCATTGGATGGACGAATCACATTCATCGGAAACTTCAGAAATTTATGAATAGACTCAAGATGCATATCAAAAGCGACCTTAGATGCCGCATAGGGACTGGAGGGCTTGATGGGTTCACTTTCTGTACAAGGATAGGTGGCTGAACCATACATTTCTGAAGTACCTATTTGGATAAAACGCTCAAGCCATGGTCGTTTCATAAGCTCCTCAGTTAGTCTTGCGAGCGCCATAGAGTTTGTTTCAAAATAGCGCCAACTATTCTTCCAAGACACAGCTCCCTCGCCTTGAGCTGCAAAATTGATGATAACTTCGGGCTTTTCTTTATCAAGTAATTCCATTAATAAATCAAGTTCATGTGTGACATGTCTGGCATGATATTCATAATTGTCACGTTTCTGAATGTTTAAGGAGAATGGTTCATCGCGCAATAAATTGCGCCCAACGCCAATTACTTTTTTAGGCTTAGCATGATCCAGCAAATACATTGACGTGTGGATCCCAAAAGATCCACCGCCCCCTAGAACAACATACGTTTTTCCCATACTAAATCTCCTTTTATTCAATTTCATCCAACACAAAAAATTCACAAAAATACTATCTACCCGACCAATGCCCTCACCTTCTCACACACATATTGGCTAAAAGGTAATGAGGAAGTAAAACCTGGGGAGACTGCATTTAAGATATGTATCGAGTCTTTATCCCCTTCGATAATAAAATCCATCTCCAATTTTTTTTCTTTGATATTCAAAAGCTGTGCGCGAATTCCAGGTACCCCAAACTGGGTAAAATTCGATGCCTCTACACCTTTCGCCAATGATTTGGACAATTTAACCATATGCGACTTAGAGTATTTTTTTATCTCTTCAAGCGCTATCTTTTTAAAATCAAACCCTGAATAAAAGACTAAGCCCATTTGTCTTGCTGCAATATCTAAAAACTCTTTTATGCTAAAGCGATGCCTAAAATCATATTGCTCACGCCAAAGCGCCGGAATCGCTGTGGGCCCGAGCTTTGCCTGACCTTCGGCATTAATCGTAAAATGCACCCCAAGAAATGGATTCTTTAAATCAGGCACAGGATAAATTAGCGTTTTCATCGAATGAGCCGGCTCATCTGAGTACAAATAAAGCCCTTTAAATGGCAAAATACGGTAGTTTTTCGAAAAATTAAAATCCCGTGCAATCTTATCTGCATAAAGCCCACCAGCATTCACCACAAATTTAGTGTGAAAAATTCCTTGGCTGGTGACAAATGCGCCATCAGTTCGTCTTTTCAAATACTTAGTATCACAACAAATGCGGATACCCTCTTGCTCAGCATCAATACGCATCGCCTCCACCACGCTCTTCGGATGAACAGATGAGGTGTTCGGTGAAAAAATCGCTCGCTGATAAGTAAGCACGCGCGGTTCAATTTGTTTAGCCTCAGCTTCCGTAATATCCTGGAGCACGACGCCATTATCTAGACCGCGCTGAAGCAGAACATCCAACGATTGCAATTCATCATCATTTCTTGCAACAACCAACTTCCCGCATCGATTGACCGGGATATTGCGAGACACACAATATTCTGTCAGAAGCTCATTCCCAAGCTTGGTAAATTTAGCCTTTAAACTATCTTTGGTGTAATAAAATCCGGCATGAAGTACGCCACTATTTCGCCCACTGGCGTGAAAACCACAGGTTTTTTCTTTTTCAAGCAGAGTGATTTCGGCATCAGGAAATTCTTTTTTAAGCGCTCTTGCTAAACTAATCCCAATGACTCCCCCGCCAATCACAATAAAATCACTTGTGTTAGATAACTTGGTCATTCTAGAACAGTCCAATAATAATCACCCGTATAACCTGCCTCTTTAAAAAGCTCTACCCATTGTTCTGGATAATCATGAAATTCCGCCGTCAACACCCACTCTTCAAAGAGCTCTTTTTGTTCTGGGGTATGATAACTATCTACCTGGACAAATCCACGGCCTTTGGATACACGCTGAAGTTCTTGCATCGCAGCAAGCACGCCCGCTTTTTTGAAATTATGTATCGTATTTAATGAAATCACCGCATCAAAGCTTCCATCAGGAAAAGGCATGTCATCAGCACTGCCCTTATGTAATCGACCAACCACTTCGGGCTCACAATGCTTTAAAGCATACTCTGAAATATCAAGTCCAAACGCTTCCAGTCCTGGGCATGCAATCATCAAATCTTTCACCAAAAAACCCTTCGCACACCCAACATCCAATACCTTATCGCCTTTTTTTAACTGATAGTGCTCAATGATATCTTTAGCAACAGGGATCCATCGTCCATCATAATGATAACCACCATACCCATAATCCCTTGGGCCATCAAAATACATCTCACCATATTGTTTTGACACGCGAATCACATCTTCATTTCTAGCATCACGCCTTGCTGATATATTTCGTTTAGCCTTCGGCAACGCCTTAAGTAAGTTAATTTCCCGCATGAACACTCCCCTCGTTAATGACTAAAAAAGCTGTGTGCATTTTCTTCAAGCCTTCTAGAAGCGACGTATATTTGAAAGTGGCAAAAGCATGAGCACAAGTTTTATTATCAAACGCACGATACCCATTGTGCGGCATGGGGCCTGTGCGTGGTCGATGTTTTATCTCAACAGCGCCCCCTTGAATATCTCCAATCAGTGAAGCTATTTCATTAAAAGACGCAACTGTTGCCGTTGTGATATTCAATACACCAGAACTGCGATGAAATAAGCATAAGCTGATTAACTCTGCAACATCATCAATGTAAACATGGTCCCGACGCTCTTCACCCTGTCCAAAAAGTTCAATTGGTTTACCACTTAAGGCACGCCGCATAAAACTGTTAGGACCATACCCATTGTGTGGATCGTTGGCTCCATAAAGTAGGCTTGCTCTTAAAATAACAAGTGCATCTGCCTTCACCACTGACTGCAACATTATCTCTCTAGCAAGATGCATCACACCATGCAATGACGTCGGTGCCGTGGGTGAGTGCTCGGAGAGTTTTGCCATAGAGTCGGCATAAACCGCGTCAGAGCTGATGTAAAGCACGTGGGCCACGGGGGCTTTAACCAGTGCATCACAAACAACTGTCATCATTTCGATATTTTCTAAGAGCATCAAATGATTTTTACAAGGTGCTTTGGCCGCAATCATTACGAGTGCATCGTCAGGGCGCAGCATCGTTGCAAGTTTTTCTGAAGCTTTTTTATCGCATAAATCAAGCTCTTCTCGCCCCAGTAAAAGTGTTGAAACACCCTGTTCTGCAAGCCTTGTAGCCGATGCTTTACCCACAAAACCTTTAGCTCCCAAAATAACGACTCGTTTTGGTTTATTAATCTTGTCATTTAGATGTTTAAGCATATGTTAATTCCTTTTGTTCAGCTAAAATTTCACGCTGACCTAACGTAAAATAATTACATCCCGCGTGCACTGCTTTAGAGCTATTAAATATGCGGTAAGGATCAATAATGGTGTTACCGCGCATATGCTCCAATAAAAAATCAATTGATAGTGCTTTGTATTCAGCCCAAGGCGTCATTACAATCACTACATCCGCGTCTTTGATGGCATCAACAACACTTGCTTGATGAATCGTATGTTTAAGCTTTGCACCACGAACGACTGGATCGTGGGTTTTAATAGTGTGGCCAATGAGTACCTTAAGCAACGCAATTGACGGTGAGTTTTTAATACTGTGTGTATCTGGTTTGTAAGAAAGCCCCAACACCGACAATTGAGCGTTTTTTGCGCGCGAAAAAATACGTCGCTCAAGACAACGCAACACCCAATCTCGTCGATACTCTGAATTGTGAAGCCAGGAACTCACAACACCCGTATCTATATCATAAACCTTGCCAAGCTTAATGACCGTATTTAAATCCCGCTCTAAATTTCCCCCGGCAACACCAAGCCCTGGCGATAAATATGCAAAAGGCCCAATACGCCTGTCTAAACGCAAAGCTTTAGCAATTTCATCCCAATCAGCACCAATATTCTCACAAATCTCAGCCAACGTATTTGTGGTGGTCACCGATGAAACCAAAAACATATTGATAGATATCTTAGCAAGTTCGGCACTTTCATAACGCATTAAAAGAATAGGGCAATCAAACGCTGATAAGAGCGTTGAATATTCTTGAGAAAGCTGTCCACTTGGATCATGTGCTCCAACTATATAACGCTCAGGATGTAAAGCGCGCTCCAGAGCTTGACCAAAAATAAGAGTCTCAACTTGATAAAACAATCTATTTTTTGCAAAATCAATGCGTCGAGTATAGCCTGGAGGAACCTGGGACAAGATAATCAAAGATGTATTGGGCATCAACACAGGGGCAACACGAGCTATCAAGGCATCAATCACATCCAAATCACTATTGCCTTTTTCATCAGTAGGAACATCACACGCAATAAAGACCAAATCACAGCGATTTAATTGCATAACGTCATTCGTAAATACTAAACGTGATGTGTTCTTTACACAAAGCTCCAATAAAGATGGCTCCGTCACCGGTAACTGCCGCTGCTGTAATTGCTCGATGAGAACTGCATTTTCATCAAAACACACCAGCTGAAAGCCTTTTTCTGCAAATGCCATGGCATGCACAAGCCCCAAATGGGTCATACCGACACAGCCGATAGTGATTGTTTCATTGATACTCATGACATCATCTCTTTGGAAGTAGAATAACCCTTAGCTAATCGATTCAATTCTTGTTGAATCGACAAATCCCTTGCCAGACTTGTTTCAGACTTAAGTGCAACTAAGCGTTTAAAGTGTGCATACTCGAGCGACCAGGTTGGATCATCTTGCACCAAGGTCACAGCCTCCTCTGGTGGTCGGCCACTTGGCAGCATGCGTTGGCGGTAGGTAAACGTACTTGGTCCCCATTTACAAAGTGACTCAATATGGGCTGATCCACGCTCACCCACAATATCGCACACAAAATGATTACGCCAAGACAATAAACTCATTTCACACACTATTTTTATGCTTGTTTGCTGATTCAAGATAATGACATGATCAGGTGCTTGATTTTCAAAAGCATTCATCATCACTACATCAAAATTCACCATCTCTTTTGTAAACCAAAAATGAAGGGTATCCAATAAGTGCGAGCCTAAATCTGCCAAAACTCCCGTGCCTTGGTCACGCCAGACAGAGTCGCGCACCAACCGCGCAGTGCCGTTTCCATAAAACAACCGACAAGAATAAATGCGCCCTAACTCTCCTGTTGATAAAAGCTCTTTCATACGAACAAAATGAGGCTCAAAGCGATGGTTATAAGCAGTGTAACAAACCAATTGCTTTTGCTTGGCGAGGTGCTCGAGCTCAAGAAGTTCATGATCCCTCTCAGTCCACAGAGGTTTTTCCACCAAAACGTGCTTGCCATTTAAGAGCAAATAACGAAGCACTGCAAATTTGGGAGCATCAGGTAAACACACCAAAGCCGCATCAAAAGATGCCAAAGGTACCTCTTCAACACACTGAAACTCTGCATCTGAATTGACAGGGTCAACACTTGCAACAAAGTCAGCCCCTGCAAACAGCTTGCGTTTTTTACCTTGTACACCTAGGCCTACAACAATAACTTTCATGCCTCCGCCATGCTCTCAACAGGTGGCTTATTGACCATCGTTATGGGCAAGGCCGTTGGTTTATCAAAGAGATATTCAGCGTGCTGAATAACACGTTGTATTTTTTTAACAACATCCGCTTTCGCAATCGGGATATTGCCATCCACCTCACACTCACAAGCTGCAGCCATTGAACCTACAATGCTCGCAACTGTTGGAGAGTAACCTTTGAGCAACGCCAAGGTTGCATAAGCTAGCAAGGCATCACCAGAGCCTACCGCATCAACTACATGATCAGCAAAACTATCAACGAAAACGTAAGAATCCAATCGCTCATGATCAGCATTACAATACGTTAGCAACCCACGTTCACCAAGTTTCAAGATAAGGGTCATGCATTGTGCCTCAGTATACAGCCGGGATGCCAATGGGCGAATACCCGAATCTTGATCGCCTAAGGCAAAACGTGCTTCACGCTCATTCGGCGTAATGAGATCAAAGCCCTTAAATTCAGTGATATTACCCCAGCGACTTGCAACCTGGCTGTCCGCTACTTTAAAACATCCCCTAGGAATCGCCGCGACTAATTCTTCAATAGTCCGCTGATTAAAAATGCCATGCCTAAAGTCACAGAAAATGACCGCATCAGCAGAGGTCTTACGAATGTGTTCTACAAAATCCTCTTTAATGGGATCTGAAATGGATGAGTTATCTAGAGTATCAATTTTTACCAGGCGATAATTGTTGGCCACAATTGCATTTTTGTAAGTGGTTGGTCTAGATTTGTCGGTTATCAATTGCAGCTTGATGCCCGCATCGCGTAGGTCGTTGATAACGAACTCTGCAAGCGGATCCTCGCCTAATACCGTCGTGAAAACCACCTCAGCGCCTGCCGCTTTCAGGTGCTTTGCAACAATCCCCGCACCGCCTACATAATTTTCTTGTGCCTCAAGACGCACACTCAAAGTTGGGGTTTTAATCTGTCCACCTATCACATTGGTTTGAGTGATCCCATCAACAATCGTATCGCCAACCACATGAATCTTGATAGGTTTCGGTGAGTTTAAGCTTCCCAACAGATCATCAATCGATATTCCTGCAAGCTCCATTGCGGCAACAAGTTTTTCAAGGCGTACCATGGGCTCTTCTAGGCTGATAAATTTAGAGGAAGAATACACCACATCGCCAGGTGTAAAGAGCATTTCTCCACCATAGCTTCTGAGCAAGAGCTCTTCTTCCTCCGTTTTTTTTGGCTTATTTTTTCCAGAATATTCATAGCCCTTGGCAAAAAAGTCAGGCTTCAAAATATCTAGGTTAGGTAGGGGAGTAGCATGTTTATCGATGATGACATAATCAACCATCTCAAATGCCGCAAGGTTTGCGGCACGTATACTTTGCGGAATATGCGGGCGATATTGACCTTTATTGATATGATGATCGGCCGTAAGACTTGCAACCAAAATATCAGCCTTACCTTTAGCATACATCAAATGACGCATATGCCCGGGATGG
>JBIIJL010000017.1:0-31923 GCA_044233795.1 Legionella sp.
TTTCACGAGGAATTGGGCCTATAAGTTCAAGAAGCTCTTCTACGGTTTTAATTTTGTGCTGATATCGGCTTAAAAACATGTTTGAAACTCCATTTCTCTTTGATAACCGTTTATCTTTTTCTTAGCTAAGATATTCAAACCATGTGCGCGTTGCATTGGCAATGGAATTTTTGTCCCACAAAGGCGCATCCTGCCAATGTTCAATATCGGCTACCATCTTAGCAACACCATCGGCAAACGCAACGGTTGGTTGCCAACCAAGCTCTGTGGTGATTTTAGAAATATCCGCCCACGTACAATCAGGTTCACCAGGTCGCTTCGGCACATAATCAATGGCACCTCCGCCTAAAAGCTCAACCAAATGGTTGATGGATTGAGGCTTTCCTGCGCCAATATTCCAAAACTGGCCTTGCCTATCTGTTTCAGCTGCAGCAAGAAAGGCTTGGGCTACATCCGTTACATAGAGAAAATCTCGAGTTTGAGTTCCATCACCAACCACAGTATAGGGCTTGCCAAGTAGTTTTTGTTTAAAAAAGACCCCGAAGACTGCACCATATGCCCCCGTAGTCCGCACCCTTGTACCATATGCATTAAAAATCCGTACCGAATTAACCGGCAACTTGTAGACTTGTTGCCAATGAAAAGCGGCACACTCGCCTTGATATTTTGATAGTGCATAAGGGTATTGTGGATTGATAGGATGGTGTTCATTGGTTGGCGTGCTTGCCAACCCATAGCAAGAAGAAGATGCCGCATAAACAAACTTCTTCACACGAGCATGGCGTGCGGCCTGCAATACATGAACTGTTCCAAGCACATTGGTTTCCATGTATTGCAGGGGCTCTTCAATTGAGGGAACAATGTCACCAATTCCTGCAAAATGAAACACGTAGGTCGCATTTTTAAAAATCGGCGAATCAGGTTTGATGCTTAAAATATCAGCGCGCTCAAATGAGAAATTGGCGTCCCCACTGTGCTTGGCGAGATTTTTAGCATGCCCACCCGAAAGATTGTCAATCACCCGCACTTCATATCCTCGAAGAAGCAACAGATCCACCATATGGCTACCAATAAACCCGGCACCACCGGTAACAACGGCGATTGGTTGACTCATTACGCAACTTCCAACGCTTGAATTCGCTTCACGTTGTAGTATTTGTCATCACTCATGCTGTCAGGCACTTTCCCCTCACGAAATGCTTTGCATAAATCACGTACTGCATCTTCTACTGAGCGCTGAGGAACGAAGCCTAACACACGTTTAATTTTGTCAGAGTTGATATGATAAGAGCGATTATCATTGGACGTGGTAACTTCGAGCTTAAGCGGCGCCTTTTCAGGAAATTCAGTTTCAACCACATGCTTCACCACATCAGCAATCTGCCGAATTGTCATATTGTCGTAGCCTGCATTAAAAATCTGACCTGCTATTTTTTCTTTGGAAACGGTCAAAAGCAGTTTGTATAAATCACACATATCTTGTACATGTAAATTAGGGCGCAATTGATCCCCACCAAACACCATTATTTTGTTATTACTTATGGCGTGATTGGTTAGAATATTTACGCTTAAATCAAGACGCAACCTTGGCGCATACCCACAAATGGTTGCTGGTCGAATCGTTACACATGTAAAATTCTCATCCATATGCTTAAAGAGCAAAGGCTCGCACATCCCTTTATATTTGTTATATAGCGTTAAGGGAATGAGCGGATGCTCTTCAGTCACATTAAGTTGATCTGATACCCCGTACACGGAACTTGAGGATGCATAAATAAATCGCTTAACACCAGCTTTCTTGGCCGCAACCACCATGGGCTCAAAGGCATTCAGATTGATAGACGTACTGAGTTCTTCATCAAGCACAAAGCTCGCATCATTTGAAATACATGCAAGACTAATGACTGTATCAACCCCTTTAAATGCCCGAGACAGATGCGCCACATCACGAATATCACCTTCGATAATTGTTAGTTTTGGATGATACTTTGGCAAAAAGTCATCGCCAAAAAATAGGGTGTCGAAAACTGTAACTTTGTAACCAAGCTCAAGAAGTTGTGGAGTAAGCAAGCTACCAACATAACCTGCACCACCGGTGATAAGAACATGATCCATTGCAAATATCCTTAACGTTAATCCTTAGAAGACGTAAAGAGCCTTAAACTTATCTAAGTTGCTCGCTCTTAAACAAACCGAAGTTATAACATGAAAATAATTAAGGCGAAATTATTTTTGCATGATCCCTCCACTATAATTTTGCTATTTTCAACCAAGGCACATCTAGATCGTTTTTTACACATTAGAGCCCGCTAAACATAGCAACCCATTGAACTCTGGCCTATCATAATTCGGTATATTGATAAGGTTACTCTTCTAAAGAACCTGCGATATCTTTTGGAGCGCCAGACCTGACTATTTCACCATTTTTCATCAAAATAGCCGTATCACAGTATTGGCGCAGCGCCGACATATCATGCGTCGACAACACCACAATCCTTGATTGAGTTAAAAGACTTCTCAAACGTTCATTACACTTTTTCTTAAATTGAGCATCTCCCGCTCCAATAATTTCATCCAAAATCAATATATCTGGCATAAAATGAGTGGAGATTGCAAAAGCCAACCGCATAAACATGCCCGTGGAGTATGTTCTCACCGGTAAATGAATAAATTCTGCCAATTCAGAAAAATCTACAATTTCATCAACTGCAGCCTTTGCTTCTTTAAAGCTATACCCCATAAACACTAGCCGAAAAATAATGTTCTTTATTCCTGAGGCATCTAGCTCCATTCCTAAAGTGAAATCTGTGAGCGAATTAACCTGGCCCTGCATAGTGATTTTTCCCTCAGTAGGTACATACACCCCTGACAAAACCCTCAACAGCGAGGTTTTACCCGCCCCATTATGTCCTACAATCCCCAAACGCTGCCCGTCAGTAATCTCAAGATTTATATCTTTCAGTGCATGAACCACGGTATGGGAACCTTCGCCACTCAGAGACCCACCCACCATTTTTTTTAAATTCCGATAAAGTTGCAGCTGAAATGAGTGCGACTTTACTCCTGCAACGGGGTATCTAAGATGAAGACCTTCAAGTTTTATCATGACTAAACCCAGTAAATAATTCTATTTTCAAATCGACGATGTAAATAAACCATCATTAAGAGTGCAAGGGTAGTCCAAAATCCTATGGAGTAATAAGCCCATACATTAATATCTATGCCTAAAAGAGGATTACGAAACACCTCTAAAAATGCGGTAAACGGATTGATAAACAGATAGCCCCTCAAGTGCTCCGGCACATAAGTCAATTTCCACATGATAGGCGTCAATAAAAAGGAGATATTCATAAGAGACATAACAACCTGGATCAGGTCTCTATATCTGGTGCAAATTGAGGCGATAACGTACGAGCTTGCAACCAAAAACACCAACAGGATTGGCAGAAAACCTAACATTAAAAATAACATCCATGTGTTCGTATGACCAGGATAAAAAAAGACAAAAAGACCGATGATGGTCAAATTGTGAGCAAAAACAATCGCGCTTTTATAGACATTTGAAAAAATTGAGGTAAAAAAAGACAACCGCTGATTGATATACAACCGCTTATCACTGATAAACAGCGAGGTAGCATCCTGTATCACCATGGCTAAGAACTGGTAAATGATTTGGCTAACTGCCATGTAGGGTAAAAATTCTCTCACTGGCATATGCCATAATACAGACCACACCAAACCTGTTGATAAAAGTTGTATCAGTAAAGAGATGGTAAGCCAAGCTTGTCCAAGGCTTGAGCGAGCGTAGCGTGACCTTAAATTGGAAACTCCAAGTAAATGAATAAGTCGCCAATTTTTAAGTGGTATTGTTACGTCAGCTATCATCATGAGATCTGGCACCCTATCTTAGTCTTATCCTGCAGCAGCATAATATCACTCAACCGGATATCACTCAACCGGGGCTTATCGCCAGATAGACGGTAAATACTCAGGCTAGATATTGAAAACAATGACGATTTATTTGAAAATGACCCCCTAAAGATTGAAGAGGCACCAATTTCTTTATTATTTTTTGAAGCTGAATCTTTAAAACGCTCAATGATAAAGACTCTTCTTTTTATGAAATCTAAAACAAAGAGAGGGCGTTGTGGTTTTCAGTTCAGTGGTGTTCATCTTTTTCTTTCTCCCTATATCTTTAGCTACGTATTATCTGGTACGCCATGAGTTCAGGAACGCTCTCCTCTTATTACTCAGCCTGATATTTTACTTCTGGGGAGAGGGAAAATACGTAACGATCATGATATTCTTCATGATATTCAACTATCTAGCCGGAAGAATAATAGAGCACTTTTCCAATAGAAGAGTACTATCATTTCTGTCGTTAAGTGTTGCCTTGTCGATTAATCTAGCTGTTTTGATTTATTTCAAATATATTGCATTTTTTCTCACCAATCTCAACCGATTTAGTGAAATCTTTCAAGCAACTTTTTCTATCCCTGAAACGCATCTTCCGATTGGCATCTCCTTCTTTTCATTTCAGGCCATCTCATACATCGTTGACGTTTATAGGAAAGAGGTTAAATCACAAAAGAACATTATTGATTTCTCAATGTATAAGGCTTTTTTTCCACAACTTATCGCCGGACCCATCGTTAGATATCGCGATATTGCCAACCAAATAAGGGGCCGGGTACACACTTCGGCTTTGTTTCTCGAAGGCTTCAACCGATTTTCCATTGGACTGGCTAAAAAAGTCCTTATTGCAAACAACCTTGCAGGAATTTCGGATGCTATGTTTCGACTACCAGACCAAGATCTCTCAACAACATTCGCATGGTTTGGGCTTCTTTGCTATACACTTCAGATCTATTTTGACTTTTCGGGATACTCCGATATGGCAATAGGGCTAGCCAAGATGTTCGGCTTCGAGTTCCTAGAAAACTTCAATTACCCATATGTTGCCCGCTCAATAAAAGAATTCTGGCGAAGATGGCATATTTCTTTATCAACCTGGTTTCGAGACTACGTCTATGTTAGTTTTGGAGGGAATAGGGTTGGAAGATACAACCGCCTCTTCAATTTGTTGCTGGTCTTTTTGTTATGTGGTTTGTGGCATGGGGCAAGTTGGACTTTTATCGTATGGGGTGCTTGGCACGGGCTTTTTTTAATCATTGAGCGAACTGCATTTGGCCAATTTATAGCGCGACTTCCGCATTTTTTAGGAATCATCTATACGATCGTTGTCGTAGCATTAGGCTGGGTTTTTTTTCGTGCAGATTCGATGCATCATGCATATCATATTTTTAAGTCACTCTTCTTTCTTCAGCCTGGTACTACCATACCATTTACAACCCCAGAGCGATCTGTTGTATTCGCTGTGTTAATAGGAATCATTGGTATTACACCAATTTTTGCGATGACAAAGAAGCGCCTACTAAGCATCGATAGTACTGGGTCCATCCAAATCGTCAAATTGCTCGAGCTACTCTTTGCTTTTTCAATATTAGTTCTTTCAGCAGCCTTTCTTGCAAACGCAACTTACAATCCATTTATCTATTTTAAATTCTAGAGAGCCGTATGAATATTTTCAAACTTGTTGATAAACTATGGGGGGCAAGCGTCATCGCTGTAGGTATTACTGCGTTAGCTTTTTTTGCTCCTCTCATACAAATGGCTACTCATATCTTTCCTGATTATATTGCAGAAGACCATCGTGAGCTGTCAAAAAGACCTGGGTTAAGTCAACTCCACCTAACCTCAACAAAGAAATTTATCGAAGATTTTGAGGCCTATTTCAATGATCACTTTGGCCTAAGAGGCTCGCTGCTTAGACTTAATGGCTTATTGTCATTTCACGTGCTAAAAAAGTCACCCGTTTCTTATGTAGTGATAGGTAGAAATGGATGGCTGTTTTACAATCATCCGACTGATGGTATGAGTCTGCCTGATTTTACTGGAAGTGCTTTATACACTAGCGATGAACTTCACCACATACAAAAATACTTGACGTTTCTTAAAAGCGAGTTTCATAAAAGAAATATTGAGTTTGTCATTGTATTGGCCCCCAACAAACACACGATTTACTTTAACAAGCTTCCCAGCGAAATCCTTTCCAAAAAAGGAACCATCACTCGAGCAGACCAACTCGATGACCTTCTATCTAAAATTAATATTACTTTTATTGATCTACGTCAGGAGCTTCTCACTAGAAAAGCGGAAACTAGTATCCCACTTTATTTTTTGACTGATACACACTGGAATAAACTTGGAGCTTTTTATGCTTATCACTCTATAAATAAGGTGTTGCAAAAAAAATTCCCTCAAATTCCTATGCTAGAACTATCAGATTTCCAAGTCGAAATAAAAAGGAATCGCGGTCAGGGAGATATCGCAAGAATGAGCAATATAGCTGGCACCCTTGATGACCAAAAAATAAACCTCTTGCCCAGCAGGCCGCGCTCTTTTATGAAAGTACCATCAGAGTATGGGGATAGATCTTTTATTTATGAAATACCCAACTCGAAACTCCCTGTTTTATTAATGTACAGAGACTCGTTTTCGACAGCACTGAGCCAATTTCTCCCCGCAGGATTTTCAAGGAGTGTGCTACTTTGGAAACAACAAATTGATTTTGCAGATGTGGACAAGGAAAAGCCCAATATTGTTATCTTAGAGTTGGTTGAAAGATACTCGGGGGTGCTGCTCGGCGACACGAGCCATCCGTCTAATAAACTCACATCCTGAGGCATTCATCTAAATGACCAGCTGCTTACGACGCTTGCTTCAGATTTATAGAATAATTCTTCTTCATCAAGTTTCGAGCTGTTTTGGTACCAAGGCCAATGTTGAGCCGTGTAAAGCCCTGCTAGCCTTAATGACTTGAGCCAATGCCCTCCATACGCCCCAGGTCTATAGACTGCAAAAGTGGTGTCAATCGGCGCAAAATAAACGTCGGGCCTAATTTGGTGCTGCCAATACTGAGATTCATGACCAACAACATCTTCTTTTAAATGGTAATGCTCCGGAATATCATCTATTTTCAATGCAAAACCAATTTTATCAATTCTTGGATAACGCATAAACAGTCTTACACACCGCTGTATAATATCTTTTGGACAATCCACATGTGGGATAATGTCAGAGTCAGTATATATGTATAGTTTTTTACAGTATTTGCTTTTTAATTCCTTATTTTTCCATAGTGCTAAAGGACCTGCATTTTCATTTAAAAAAATTACTTTATGTTGGGTGGTCTTATAATACTGCAGCAATGGAAGATAAGTTGAAGCATTGTCTAAAATAATAATTTGACTAAACCCGGACTTTTCAAGCCAGTCCAATAGCTTTAAAAGAGAAGTCAGTCTATTTCGATTGTTTATAATCACAGGTATATCAGCATTCGACAATCTTCCTAAAAAGCCATTAATAAAGGAAAAAATGACTCTGCTTTGGCGGGCGACAAAACCACGTAAAACATGTAAGTAGTCTTTTTTATCATAAGCTGAGCGCAATAGGCTCATAATATATCTGTGCCTTCTAACCCAATTAGTGCCCCATAAACCAAGCGCATTCCACTGTATGCGAAAAGGGAAATCAGCCTCTGCCCCCAACTGATCGATAAGCTCTTTTAGCTCAGCACCTTGTGTTACCGTAGAAAAATCTTGCCTCAGAGCTGATAATTGAGCATTTGAAACGCCATAGGCACCTTTTTTATCGAGACTCTCATCAGTACTTTTTTTCACATAAAGTTCAGAAAGAACCGATGAAAACAACGCCGACGTTAGGGAGACAGTCTCGCAGGCCCTCAGTATTAACACGCACTCCAGCACTTGCCATGTCGCTGGATTATTCGGTAGGTATTTTTGTAGAAACTCTCGTTGAAACAAATTAGAGCATAGCTTGGCATCATGACTCAATGCATAGGAAAGTCGGTTCAAGTATTTCAACTTATTAGATGATTTAGACACTATTTTCATGCAATCTACATCATTCACATAGTAAGCATACCTATACCCACCAAAGGCAACACCTACAGCCTCTTCCATGATGGCCGAGGAAAGTAATAACATGTACTTCTGAGATAAGATAACATTAGCGTTAATAATGGATAAAAAATCAAAATCATACTGAGCTAAGACCGTTTGTATCGCATAGTATGTAAAGTAACTGTTGTTTTCTGCACCTATATTAATGACTTCATACGCAACACCTGTACTATCAAAATGCAAGCTACAGACACTATCTATTTTATTTTCTTTTGTACCAGCTGGAAGGGCAAGAATGACCTTAAAATCTCGATTGAGTTGGCAGGCTATGCTAAAAATCTGTCTATCAAGAATGACCAAATCAAGATGATCCAAGATCAGCAGGAGTATCGTTTTGCTGGCGTTCAATTATGCCACCTCAATTTTGCAAACTCACCAGGGCAACTGAAATCAGAGAATCTGACAACATCGATAAGACGAATTGTTTGTACCAATTTTTTGTCCAAAACACCTAAAGAGGCGTATTTAGCATTCGATTGTATTTTTTCATCAATTTCTTTATACAGCCGCTTCTGACGCCATTTCCAGGCAAAATATCTCATTGAGCCTAGGTAGAATAGCTCGGTCTGTAAAGAATCCTCGCGCGCCAATACGTCATGTGAATACAAGGCATTAGGGCAGTATTTAATGGAAAACCCGGCAGCTCTTACCCGCCATGAAAAATCCACATCTTCAATATACATAAAAAAGTGCTCATCAAAACCCCGAACACGATTAAAAACATGGCTCGGAATGAGCACGCAACAGCCAGAAGCCCACTTTGTTACCAGTGTGCTTGCATCATATTCTTTTGGATGCTCTTCTGGAAATTGGCTTGCCTCAATGAGACATGAATTATCCTGATCATGCGCTTGCATCATATGATACAGACACAATGGGTGAAACCGACCATCAGGGTTAGTCAAGATGGCCGCTGTTGCACCATCTTTGCAGGCCTCTTTGAGGAGTCGATTGGCTCCTTTTGCAAATCCTTGATTACCAATCGTAGGGAGTTTAATCACGTTAAGACCAAGCCCCGGGTCAATGTCAATCAATTTGGACTCCTCTCCATGATCAACGTAATACACCATGAGAGAAATATCCTTAGAAACTTTATCCAAACTGGCAGACACTGAGTAAAGCCAATCCCGCAAGGTTTCCACACAGTTATTGTAAGTAATGAGACATATAGCAATTTTTTTCATTTTATCCCAATATCAGCAACGCTAAGGATGAGGAGTGACAGACGGCAAATAATATAACCGCATCATCAAATCGCCGGACAATATTTTCCCATTTTTAATTAATACCCCATCAGGATAGTCGTGGGAAAATGACATCCATGCTGCACCCGCATCCCCAGGCCTACTATCTGGTGAGCTTAAATAAAAGCTAAAAAACTTGTGTTGTGAATTCGCAATAGGCGGGATGGGTAAATCAAAAAAAGCATTGTCGACAAGCTCCTTCACAGCAACCCTTTTTTTATATATCTCAGTGCCTTTTGCATCATATAGCAGGAAGTCAATATGTGTATGATTCATCCTTGCATAAGTTGCCATCTGAATTGATATTGTATTTAAATTATTATGAGTGGCGGTAAATGTTTGTCGAATAACATCACCCTTAGTAATTTCCCCAACTGGTTTTTTCGCAACAGATCCAATCGACGTTAAGTTGATATTTCTATAGTAGTTATGATCAATCTTATTGACTAACCTTGGTGACAAATATTTTGGCGCTAATCCACAAAATAACGCCGGAATCAAAAAAATGCCCAATCCAACAATAAACCGAACGCGAAAATAAAATAAGCATGTTGCTTCATTTCTCGTTTGTAGCGTTCCTGAGGACTGAAACAATAAAATCAATAATGGTGAGAACAGGTAAACCATAAAAAAAGCGCTGACTAAGTTATGTTGATGTGAGGGCAAGACTTTGGAGATGGACAATGGAATTGCAAACAAATGGCTCAAGAGCCCTGCTTGCATCAAGGAAGCATCAACGCCATTCGCCCAGTGGTTCACCACCAATAGAATAAACTCACAGGCTCCCAGGGTCTCTATCAAATAGAATTTTTCAGTTTGATGAAGATAGATCGCAGACAACGCAAAAAAAGGGGTAAGGTATATCAACCACTGCGGATGCCATAAAACCGTTAAGAAAAAAACAGCAAAAGAGGTGATTGAAATAAAAACACTAATTTTTTGACGCTCGGCATCGTTGGTGGGATCTTTAACATATGCGTACAAACAGATAACAGTATAAACAATCACTAAGTAGGACCCGTGGCTTAGGTCATTAAGATATAGATTAGGAAGCGATTTTAATCTTGACCCAGCAACCCCCTGTCCAAATAATGTATAAACACGAAAAGCCTCACTATGCCAATAAATAGCAATTTCAATCGCAGAAACAAAGCCTGCAATCATAGCGTATTTGATAATATTTATTATTTTTTTTTCACTGAGCAACAACAGCGGGATAAAGATAACGAGAGGGAAAAATTTACAAGAAATTGCTATGGAAAAAGCGAAAGAAAACCATAGCAACTTTCTTTGAAGATAAAAATAAAACCCTACCATTGTTAAAAGAAGACCGATAACATCATATTGTCCCATAATAAAAACAGCGAAAATGGCAATTGGACTCGTAGCAAAGATCATGGCAGGGGATGTCGATTGTGAACTGCCGCTACTCGTTAACATCCGACTTACGTTGCTAAGCACACGCACTGTGGTAAAAAAACATATAACCAACAGTGCTTTTGACCAAAATATATCCCAAAAATTAATGCCAAGATGACCATTAAACAATGGAACTGCTGAAGCAAGAGACTCAAGAATTTTTATGGGGAAATTCCAAAGAGCAAGAACTACATAAAGCGTCGGAAAATAATCATTACCAGAAAGCAATCGTTTATTCACCTCATAAAAATCAATAATATGACCATTGAGGTAACTAAATGACGATTGAACTGAATGCCAAAGATCACCATGCTGAAAACAGAGAAAGCAGAAGCTTAGAATCAACAGATAGAAAATGATGTCGATTTTATGCAACTTTGTATGAGCAAGTAATTTAATATCTTTTTTTACTATGATACAGCCTCCTATAGCAAATTTCTTTCGATGACGGCACATTTCTGCATGCAAATATTAACATGAAAAACCGCGTTTTTTGCTAACGATATTCTATTTAATACTTAGGCTTTTATTTTTAATCAACCCATCTTTTCACACATACTATGATTGTAATAATTTTCCTATTTTTTTAATTAGTTTATATGGATCAATGACGAAGTTATCTTGGCCCCAACATGGAGAATTCCCCTTCACCAAAGGATCACAAATCTGGCAATCAAACTCTAATTCAAAAATAGCAAATAAATATGCACAATAGATAGGGAACCGTGAAGGACTGAAAATGAGTGTTTTCGATTGCGGAGACATAAAAATCGCATTGGTAACAGAAGATCCATCAATAGTGATTAAATATCGTGCTCGCGCCATTATATTGATTTTTTCAATAAAATTAAAATCCTCCATGCAAATTTTCTTGAAATTATAGCGATCACATAAGATTGCCTCTATTTCCAATTGGTTTTCAATGTTACGGCAACCGGTTCTATCTCTAGAAATATAAATCCTGTCATGCTCCCATTGAAACGCCGTATCATAAAAATATTGCTTGAGTTGCATAATTGCGAGGGGAAGAATCTGCGGATGAAGTTTCATTTGCGAGGGCATAATGATTTCATCAAATGCGTTTCCTGTATCCTCTAAAACAATACAATTTTCTGGTCGAATATTTAACGCCTCAATGCAAGGTGAGATATGCTGATAGTAATCATAACCAGCGGTTTTTTGAGGTGGTGGTAAAATAACAGGATGCTGCGCTAATTGCTCCTTTAGAAAAAACAACCTTGGATAGGCCTCTATAATAAAATGGGTGAAATTGTAAAAATAATGATCGAACCAAAAGAGTGCCGGAGCACTTGTCTTTACTTTAAACGGGAGAGCATTTTTTGTACGAAAATGACAAAGCTCTTTATAAAACCTTCGCAAAATACGTGTGTTTTTCAAAAAAGGATGTGCTCTCTCAAAAAGAAATTTACTGAGTACTTTCTCACGATTAAATGGTCTGGCTTCCAGAAATCCATCAATGTCACGTATCGTATTCAACCCCTCTCGAACAGGAAGGTCCTCTTGATAAGGAACCCCAAAAGGCGAGATCAGCGCGTTTTTTAAATTGAAAACAAGAGGTTCTGTTATTCTCATCTCAAATGTTCTTGCATTAAAATCTTCTTCTTGACGCTCTTGCTGAGAAATACGCAAATAATCTTTATTAAAAAAATCAAAACTAGAGGGTCCTTGCATTTGGTTCATCAGGCTTTGATAAAGAGGCTTATCTAATTCCTCTGGATTAAAATTGAATTTTAATATAGTCATAAATCAATCCGCATTCCCTATGTAATTCTCTCAGATTTCAAATGTAAACCAATCAACATATTTTCCCTAAGTTCGCTTCGAGACAACAACGGTGTCAAATCTTCCAATGGTGGAGAGATAATTGTTCCATCCTTTTGTAAAGACAAAGACAGCTTCGGAAAAAATAATTGCTCTTTGTGAATAAAAACCTCGCAGACAATCGGCCCTTCACATTGTAACACCCTAGGAATAACTAACTCGAAATCAGACCATGTCTTTATTGTAAATGAGGGGATATCAAAAGCAGCAGCCAGTGCACTATAATTAGGGCAACTCACGCCAGAGCCTTTATCAGTTCCTGAATATCTACCAGAAAACAACGCTTTCTGCGTATGCTTTATCATCAAATAACCATCATTGTTAAAAATAAATATCTTGATAGGTAATTGATGATGAACTATTGTTTGTAGTTCCTGTAAATTTAACATCATGCCACCATCACAATTTAGGCAAATGACCTCCCCTTTATCTGTTGCAAAAGATGCCCCAATTGCACCAGGTAAACCATACCCCATTTCGCCCAAACCTGTAGACGTCATCAAGCGCTGCCCCTTCTTCAGTGACAACACTTGATGACCACTAAGTAAAGCCGTACCCATATCAGTCACGATAATCTGCTTTGCAGAAAAATATTGTGATAGTTTTTGCATAAAAGGATACGAATTTATGAACCCATCTGTATCGGGATGCTCAACCGCATTTACAATTGGATACCTATCTTTATACTTTTTGCATTGTTCGATCCAGCTGGAATTATTAAAAATGAGGCTCTTATCTTCTTGTAACAATCGATTTAAGACTGCCTCAATAAACAATTTCGCATCTAAAAGGATCGGGAGATGAACTCTGTCAATATGTTTGAGTACTTCTTGAGTATCAACTTCAACCACAGCTAGAGTTGCGTCACGTGCAAACTCACTTAAATCATAACCAATTTGGGGAATTGCAAGCCTTGTTCCTATAGTAAGCAAAAAATCACTATTCTGTAAGATAAAGTTAGCAGCCCGCTGGCCATAGACCCCTGCTCGCCCAAAAACCAATGGATGCTCTGAATCAATCATATCAATGCCAGCCCAAGAGACTAACACGGGGCATTGAAGTCGCTCCACTAAAAGCTCAAGGTGCTCAACAGCTCCGGCCAAACGTATCCCATGACCTAACCAAATAACGGGTCGTTTAGCCTGCTTAAGCAAGGAAATGACTTCCGCGGCAGCATCGGCTGGTGAGGTAATTAGCTTTTCAAGGAGCGGCTCATGTGGCACTATTTCAAGCTCCGAAGGCAAAGCCAGATCACCTTCTTCAATAGATGCAGCTTGTATATTTAGAGGAAAGTCCAACCAGCATGGACCAGGCTTCCCCGTTTTAGCAAAAAAATATGCTTTTTCTAGCTCCAGTTTAGTCTCTTCAGGCTTGAGAACTCTTGATGAGTACTTTGTAACTTTTTTTACCATTTCAACACAATCATATCCCTGAATACCCCATATTCTCAATGGGTTTTTTTCATCCGTATATTTCGAATTTTCATTTCCAGAAATAACAATACCAGGGATTGAGTCCATCCAAGCGCTTACCACACCAGTAACTGCATTGGTTGATCCGGCCCCTGTTGTGACAATGGCAGCTGATATTATACCGCTCGTCCGAAAATACGTTTGCATAGCAATGCAGGCTGCTTGCTCATGATGAACACAAATAATTTCTGTGTATCCTTTTTGCATTATGGAATCAAAAATATGAGCATTACCAGAACCAATTATACCGAAAACATGGCGTATACCTTTTTCCTGTAGAAAATCGGCAATAATATCACTGACTTTTTTTCTCATTTAGAACACCCATCCATACACTCTTTCTTAGCCTTATTCGCCGACCGAGTCGATAGAGCGGAGGCTACTTCAATAATAATATCCTCTTGACCTGCGATAATTTTTCGACGCCCTAATTCAAAAAAAATGTCCCTAGGATCAACATCAAATTTTTTTGCTAGTCGAGTGACTGGCTTTGCGAAGCCAGAAAAAACCCCAGCCAAACCACTAACGATGCTGAGAGAATTGATTGCAGGGATACTCTCAATCAATAACGCTTCAGCAAGATCTGCGGTATCGAGTAATTTGTAAAAATCTATATTTGTTTTATATCCCAGCCGCTCCAAAACACCTACCAAAACTTCAAGCTGAGCATTACCGGCCCCCGCACCAAATCCACGAGAACAACCATCCAACATAGACGCCCCGGATTCAATCGCAGCTAGAGAGTTTGCAATAGCCATTCCAAGATTATTGTGGGCATGAAACCCCACTGGAATAGAAAGCACCTCAACCAAAATCCTAACTCTCTCCATAACATCCTGGGGTAAAAAATGACCTGCAGAATCCATAAAGATGATCCCTTCAGCACCATAGTTTTGCATCTTAAGAGCTTCGTCAGCGAGAATTTCTTTCGAGACCATATGAGACATCATCAATACACCATATACAATCTTGCCTCGACTAACGGCATATTGAATATGGCGCTCGGTGATATCAGCTTCTGAGCAGTGGGAGGCAACCCTAACAACGTCAACGCCTTCATCTAGCGCCGGTTTAAGATCCTTTTCAATGGTTGCAAAACCTGGAATGACATGAATACCTAACAATGAAGTTTTAAGATTTTGTCGTGCAATCCTAATAGCAGAAATATCTTCTATTTTTGATATCCCTAACTGCAAGGAAGAGGCGCCTATACCGTTACCATGACCAACTTCCACAATGGGGATACCTGCCGCATCTGCCGATGCACAATAAGCAGCAATTTGACCTGCATCAAGCTGGTGGCTAATGGCATGATTGCCGTCACGTAAAGTTGGATCACTAATCAAGATTGAATTCATATGCTTTTTCCTCCACCACGTCATATGCACATTTATTTAGCGCATATTTTTCAGCAACCACCAGCGCCGCGCAGTTAATAATATCTAGATTTCCAGCATACGCAGGAAGGTAGTCACCAAGCCCCACCATTCGGACCATTACAACAATGCGCTCATTTTCTATAGTAGGGGCCACGAGTAACTCATACCCTGGCGCATACTTCTGAACCTGTTGCACAATATCATTCATAACCTTTTTTAGTGCCTCAATATTAGGATTCATCACTTTTGCAAGTACTGTTGTTTGCATATTAATACATGGATCGGCAGGATTAAGATTTAAAATTGCTTTCGCTATTTTGGCGCCAGAAAACACCCGGAGGGCTTGCTCCGTCGTATGAATATACTCATCTAAGTTTGATCGAGTAGCAGGACCGGCACTTCGAGAAGCAATGCTTGATATCACTTCTATATAGTCAATTTTTTGATGAACAAGTGCTATTGCATGAGCGATAGGAACCGCCGCTTGCCCCCCACAGCTAATCATGTTTACATTTTTTTGTGAAATAGCAAGTCCCGCATTAACAACCGGCGCGCACATTATACCTGTTTTTGCGGGCGTTAAATCGATGACAAATTTACCTAACTTTTCCAAGATCGGGGCATGCTCAAGATGTGATTGGGCAGATGTTGCATCAAAAACAATGTCGCAACTTGTAGGATTCTGCTCAATATAGCGAATACCTTCATCCGATACGAGAACCCCTAGTGAATGAGCTTTTTTCATTCCCAGAGAGCCGATATTACGACCCACAAAAGCGGTACACTCTAAAAAAGGAGAACGCCTTACTTTTATCAACAAATCTGTGCCAATATTTCCGCTTCCCAAGATTACAACTTTCGATTTTTTCATGGAAATTTCACATATAATAGTAAATTGAAAATCTCTCTGCATCTCAGCATAAAAACGTGGCGTAACCCCTGCTCTGCTAAAAGGTGTGCTAAATAATCAGCTAGTCGTTGCTTTCCCATGTTTCAAATTCCATGCTTTTGTTAAATGTATTGCTTGCTTAAGGTTCATATGCACCCGAAGCCCCAACTCTTGTTTTGCCCGCGAAATATCTGGAACATAACGCTCTGCAGGCTCCCTCGATAAGATCTTACCCACTTGCACTTCAACTGCTGGCGCAACAATTTCTCCAACCAAATGTGCAAGCTCTTTTATTGTGAGAGACTCTTCCGATCCAACATTATAAGGTCGCATGGTTTGCCCGCGAAAAAGAATCGTCCATAACCAAATTACAAGATCCGCTGCATAAAGGTAAGACCGGTAAGAAGTGCCATCACCTAGCACGCGAATTGGGCCTCCCTGCAAACCATCACGAATGAAATTACCAATAGCAAAGTGCGCGTCTAGTGGCAGATGAGGCCCAACAAAAGCAAAGCAACGTGCTATTTTAATATTTAAGTGATGCTCCTCTGCATATTGCTGACACAGCTTTTCCGCAGCTCGCTTACCGGCGGCATAGGCTGAGGGTTTATCCTCTAAGGGCACCGCTTTTTCCAAGTACTCTTCAGGCATTTTGAGCAAATCAAAAGGCTGTTTTCCATAAACTGCCCCAGAGCTCACAAAGAGGCAGGCTTTGACTTTAGCCAATCTTGCAAACTCTAATACACGCGCACTTCCTTCAACAACCGAATCAAACATCACTTGAGGCTGATGCTGATTTAAATTATCACTCGCCTCGGTAGCCGCATGAATCACATACGCGAATGCCCCCTCGGGAAAAATAAAACTTGTCACATCGCCTTGATAAAATTCTAGCGATTTCTCTTGAAACAAATGCGGACATTATTAAAACAGGCGCCATGCCAAAGTTAAAACTGCTCCAAAAAACAAGCTTACCAATAAAAAAGGCGATTGATAGCAACAAACTGACCACGCTGAGAAAAAACCCGCCCATCGCAGCTAGCCGCAGCGGAATTTTTGAGTAGCTCGTAATACCGAGCATCCCTATATCATATAAACTATAAAAGCTATTTTTTGACACCCCTTTTTGTCTTTTGGGCTGGGTATAAAACAGCTCCTTGATGTCATAGCCAATATCAGCAATCATGCCACGAAAATAGGGGTAGGGATCATCATAAGATTTCAGTGTATTGATAACATCTTTGTCATACAAACCAAAACCTGTAAAATTCTTGATTAATTTAACATCAGCGATCCGCCCAATCCAATAATAACCAAGCCTTCGAATGGTGAACATTAATCGCGACTCATGGCTTTTGGGTTTAACACCAATGACAATTTTACTCCCAAATGACCACTCCTGTATAAACTCACTGATCAAAGCTGGCGGATCTTGTAGATCTGAGGCAATCAATATAACTGCATCACCTTCTGCTTGTAACAAGCCATAATACGGGGAGCGAATATGTCCAAAGTTTCGAGCATTCACAATGATCTTAACTTGGGGATCTTGAGCTGCTATGCTTTTTAAGCATTGTAACGTTTGATCCGTAGACGCATTATCAATGAAGATATGCTCGTACCGGTACTGAGGAAGTTGTTGAAACACAGCCCTCACCTGACGATGAAGCTCATCAACATTTTCCTCTTCATTAAAACAGGGCGTTACAATACTAATTATTTTTTTTAATGTTGGTTCCGATACCTGCATTACACTCATAATAACTCTCCACTGTTCTTCTAAATCCTTCGCATATATCAGTTTGAGGATACCAACCCAGCTCTTTTACTTTACTTATATCAGGACAATTTACCGATATATTACTCGGCAGGTAACCGCCGAGAATAGGCCTGAACTGACATGCTACCTTTAAATTCCTCTCAGAAAAAAGCCTGGTTAATTGCGTAGCTAAATCAATAATAGACAAACTACAATCCGGGTTACCAATATTGTAGGCCTGCGAATTTATTCCTTTTAAAAAGACCGTAAAAAACCCAGCCGTTGCGTCAGATAAATAACAAAATGCCCTTACCGCTGAACCATCACCGTGAATCATTATATCTTTATTGTGAATAATATTTGACAAAAAATCAGCGTAGACTCTACCATCATCCAAGCTTAGACCGGGCCCATACGTATGGAATGGCCGAACGATTTTAGCCGTCAGATCATATTGGTGCACATATGAAACAACCATATTCTCACCCATTCTTTTACTTTCGGCATAACACGACCTTACGTTAGTAGGATCAACGTATCCATAGCATGTCTCGCTGGTAGGAATCTGCTCTGCATTAACCTCCCCGTAAACCTCACCGGAGCTAAAATATAAGAAATTTTTAGCTCGGTGTTTTACAGCTAATTCCAGTAGGTGATGAGTCCCCATTACATTCGCCGAAAGCGTACCCACGGGATCTACGCCATAGTACTTCGGGCTGGCTTTGCTTGCGGCATGCACGATGAAATCAATTTTTTCATCGATTGTAAATGGCTTGGATATATCCTGAGCTACCAACCGCAGGTCCTGTCGATCTCGATGATGATTAAACCGCTGAAGAGCCTTCTCTTTATTAAGAACAAGGCCAATAATATTACAATTCAAGCCCCTGTTAAAATTTAAATACAATAGCGTCTCAACCATATATGACGGTATAAACCCATTAGCCCCCGAAATTAAAATCGTCTGGTCTTGTAAATTACTCCAAGGAAGACTCAGCTCGGTAATCATCTTCATATCTTGCTCTAGGATAGAAATCATTCTTCATATCTCACAACACTGGCTCGCCGCTGATTAGCAACCGCTTGGTTTGTTTTGTGGTCGCCTCTAAAAACAAACGACTTGTTTAATATGAAAGCAAGCAAAACTCCTGGTATCATCGCGACAAAGCTAGCAAAATATAGGTTAGGTAATATTACTTGAGCTTCTTTGATAAATAGAAGATTTACAAAATATAGCAGCACATAAACAATTGTAAATCTAAAAAATAAATTCCCCTTCGTATTATTAAAAACTAACCTTCCTATAGTTGTAAAATTAAAGCAAACTCCACACACCGTTGATAGCAACAAAGCCAACGGATACGTTAGACCAGAAAAAACCAACAAAGCATACACAGAGAACCCAAAAAAAGTATTTAGCCCGCTGACAATAACGAATCTGCTCATTTTTTGGCAGCACAACCACCGCCAGAACCCCCTATACAACAGCACACTCCAATTGGGAACTCGACTTACGATAACTCATTGCAAATTCACTCATCGATTCATGAATATAGGCTATCATCTCGTCCGTTAATCCATGATGACATGCCAGTAAAATCCCCCCGCGCATCACTTCATCTGCACAAGGATAACCCTCAGAGGTCTCTCGTCTTTGGATATTTTTAAATCCTGGCTGTCTTAAAATATTGCCTGTAAATACAGTACGCGTCTGGATTTTTCTTTTCTCAAGAAAGATTTGTAATTCTTTTCTTGTAAACGGCGCGTTCTCTCTTAACGTGGGGGCGAATGCCAGCCAACCAGTTTTTGAGTTGGGTAACTGTTTAGGCAAAATAAACCAATCCTCAAACTGGCGAAAGAATTGCATATGTTCATCAAATGCCTTTGCGCGAGATGCGATATTTTTTTCGAGCTTACTAAGCTGCACCAAACCAAACGCCGCTCCCATTTCAGAAGGCTCTAGGTTGTATCCCAACGTTTCAAAAACAAATTTCGCATCATAATCGATACCATCAACTTGGATATTAAAACGATTTTCAATGGCTTCCGACTCAACAAACAACGAAGAGCTGCGCCCCCAGCTACGCAACAATTTAGCGCGCTCAGTGAGCCTTTCGTCATTCACACAAAGCATACCGCCATTGCCGGCACAATTGATAACATGAGATCCATAAAAACTTGTGGTACTCATATCAGTGTAATGCCCAACTGATACGCCATCGATACTAGCGCCCAAGGTATCGCAGGAATCCTCAATCAAAATCAATTGATATTTATCGGCCAACTCACGCAGTTTTTTCCAATTGGGCAGATTACCAATTAAATTTGGGATCATCATGGCTTTTGTTTTAGGCGAGATCATTGCCTCAACTTTTTCAGCATCAATATTAAAGGTACCAGGCTCAACATCAACAAATACTGGGACCAAATGGTGCTTCACTAAAGGGGCCACTGTTGTTGAAAAGGTTAAGGCCGGTGTAATCACCTCGGAGCCTGCTGGCAGATTAAGAATTTCTATCGCTAAATAATTTGCTGATGATCCAGAGTTAACCATCACACCATATTGTTTATCAAATAGCCTTGCAACTTGCTGCTCCATATCACGCACATGCTTGCCCATCTGCGTCGAGGTGCGCAGTACGTTGACAACCGCTGCAATCTCTTCTTCTCCATGAACCGTCATGCCGTATGGAACTGACAAATAAGGCTGCTCACTCATTTAAATACTCTCCATTTTCTCAGGCTCTGAAATTAGCAGTGAGCCTGCTTTATTTACAAAACATGCAATTTGCTTGAGCGTACAGGCTTTCATATTATCCCCTCGCTCAAAAGCTTGATACCAGCTCACCGTCTCTTGTAATCCTCGCTCAAGACGCCACGTAGGCCGCCAAGCAAGCAATGCTTTTGATTTTGCACAATCTAGTTTAAGGTAAGTCGCTTCATGAACTTGCTCGCCCGCGTCAACAAACCAGGTTGCATCGATCCTCCATTGGCTCAAAAGGTATTCAGTGATCCACTGGACAGGCTTAGCATCCTGCTCCTCTGGACCAAAATTCCAACCTCCAGCAAACTGGGTGGGCTCATGGTAAAGCTTTTCGGCGAGTAATAAATAACCAGATAAAGGATCCAAAACATGTTGCCAAGGTCGGATTGCATTGGGATGCCGAATAGCAACCGATTCTTTATTAATGCATGCATGCATAATATCTGGAACGAGCCTGTCAGTAGCAAAATCCCCGCCACCTATTACATTGCCCGCACGAACTGATGCAAGCCCAATGGATGAGCCATTGAAATAGGAAGATTGATAACTCTTGGTCACAAGCTCCGCGCAAGCCTTGCTGTTACTATAAGGATCGTACCCACCTAAACGGTCGCTTTCTCGATAACCCCAATGCCACTCTTGATTTTCGTAGCATTTATCGCTGGTCACATTAACAATTGATTTAACACATCCAGATTGACGCGCAGCTTCTAAAACATGCACCGTACCTAACACGTTGGTCGCAAAGGTTTCAACTGGTGCGTCATAGGAATAGCGCACCAGCGGCTGGGCCGCCATATGGATAACGATCTCAGGTTGGTGGCAGTTAAAAATATCGAATAAAGGCTGATACGTTCGAATATCCGCGTAAATGCTCGTCATGTTCTCAGCAACAGCAGCTAATTTAAACAAGCTAGAAGTTGCCGGGGGTGGCAAGGCAACCCCAACAAGATCCGCGCCTAACTGCTGCAACCACAAAGACAACCAACCGCCCTTGAATCCGGTGTGTCCTGTAAGGAGTACTTTACGTCCCTGCCAAAATGTTGTCATAAGTTGCAACTAGCCAATGATTAAGCGGGTTCTTTCAGGCCCTTTTCTTGTTTTTCCCTTTCAGACCAAACACACCAAGGCGCATTACCCTGAGCCCAGAGCTCCTCAAGGTGGTTTTTATCGCGCAAAGTATCCATCGGTTGCCAAAAGCCTTTATGCTTATAAGCCGACAGTTGTGATTCTTGTGAAAGTCTTTCTATCGGGCATTTTTCCCACACAGTATCATCGTCTTCAATATAGTCAATTACTTTTGGAGACAAAACGAAAAAACCACCGTTTATCCAGCTACCATCGCCCTGTGGCTTTTCTGTAAAGCCCTGCACCTTTTGCCGCTCAAGACGCAAGGCACCAAAACGACCAGGGGGCTGAACCGCAGTCAATGTAGCCAGGGTTTTTTGTTGTCGATGATAGGCAATTAACGAGGAGATATCTATATTAGCAACCCCATCACCGTAGGTAAAACAAAAGTCCTCTCTTCCTAAGTAACATGCCACCCGCTTTAAACGTCCGCCCGTCATGGTATTATCGCCCGTATCAACCATCGTGACTCGCCATGGCTCCGCTTTCTGATGGTGAATTTCTACTTTATTGCTGGTCATGTCAAAGGTGACATCAGACATATGTAAAAAATAATTGGCAAAGTACTCTTTGATCAAGTAACCCTTATACCCTAAGCAGATAATGAAGTCGTTAATCCCATGGGCTGCGTATATTTTCATTATGTGCCATAAGATAGGTTTCCCACCGATTTCAATCATAGGTTTTGGGCGTAAATTCGTTTCCTCACTAATTCTGGTACCCAAACCACCTGCTAGAATCACTGCTTTCATCATCAACATCCTATTAATAAATACCCATCCCCAAAAATTCATGCCACCAAGCAATTTATACTCTCAGCATCTGCCATAAATAAAGGAGCTTTCTCACCTTTTTCGATAGGAGTTTCACCTTTTGTTTGGCGATTTTAAGGAACACAATAAACCCACCGAACCGCCCTAAAATACCAGACAACTCTCCTTTGCTATAGGGTACAATGTCAACGTTAAAATGAATAAACTGCCATTGTTTGACTTGCTCGCCTGGGACTATAAATTTTATCCAGGCAGCCTGCCTCGGAAAATCAATTATCCCATTGCTTTCAATACCATTATGCGAGACTAAAAAAATGGGTTGTTTTATCCCCGTAGTAGATATCAAAACAACTTGATCTAGTTTAATTCTCACCGGTGCTTCGGAGGGAGTAAACTTCAATCGCTTGATCTTTTCATACCGGAGCAAATCAAAGACATATTTATTATTTAAATTTAGTGGCCGTTTTTGGCAATGCTCGTTCTTTGGCAAATCTATATCTTTGGCACCGATTTGTAATTTACAAAAATCTTGCCACGCCTCCAGTGCCTCCAATAAATTGCCGTCGCCATCAATCATTTTTGAATGATAGAGTAAACCATGCTCCGCTATGATTCTACATATCCTTTGCTTAGTCACGTAGGTAAAATCTCTAAACAATCCATAATCAAATAACAAATTATTTTGCTTTCTTGCCTCAAAAAGGACATCACAATATTGCTTTAAATACTGATCTAAGACAATCAAGGGGTTAATTTTTATTGGATCGCGACGATCTGAACCGAGAGATAACTGCTTGACTCTTTGATTAAAGCTCTCATAACTATGATGGCTGACAATCTCTCTTTTTGTGCCATTAACAAACGATTGTCGCTCATCCAAACTATAATCAAGCACCTCTAAACACTTATTCATCAAAGCTTGGAGCGAATCATAGGTCACATAACTATCTAAATTTGAACTAGGACTTTTATACGATAGTGCTGGAACATTCAAAGAGATAGCCTCGATCATTGATGTTCCTGAGCCTAGGGGGAAACTATTAAGATACAAAGCCGCTGAACCTATGATTGCTTGTGCCTTGCTCTTCTCTAAAGGGCCGTGCAGCTTAACTCTACCCTGCTGCTTAAAACACAGCTCCTGCCAGTCGGGATGATTGGCAGGAACCCCAATAACGGAAACAGAAACCGTTAAATGCTTATTCAATAAATCGTCAATAAAATCCTGAAAAGATATGCCATTCAAAGGATTAAATTTATTAGCATGCGCCATAGTTACGATGATAGGGTTTATTTCTTGGTCAGATGGCGGCTTATCAACATCAATAGGAAGGGGGATGCCTAGATAAAAGAGTTTATCTTTGGGAATACCACGGTATTTTTCTGAGAAAAGCAGGCCCTGATGATGTATTTCTAAAACAGCCTCGCAAACTGAGTAACCACACCCCCAAACATAATCCGCATGTTGATAAAAAAAAGTAGGACGAGCATATTTTTTGGTGCCAAAAGCCAGTAGTGGCAAAATATCGTGCGGATGATGATGTAATATGACTGACTTAAATTGACTGGCCGTTTTTGCCAAGAATCGTGCTTTTTCAACTAAAGAGGCCCTATCATTCCTTATGAGAGACCCTCCCTGATGTTTTAGCGTCGTCAATAAAAAATCAGGCACAGGTGCTAGATGATTGTTTAAGATGACACTATGTTTGGATGAAGGCACCGACTTTATCCAATGCTCAACAACTCTTGTATGCCCGCCTGTCGAGTAGGCCTCTGTCAAAACATGCAAAGTATGGTCATCATCAGTGACATTTGGCAAATCGAAATCAATAATGGACTCTGATACGGCAATTAAATCTTCTTCTAGGGCTTTATGCGAATATGTATTTGAATAATTATGCCAATAACAAGATGCAACGAACTGGTATAAAACCAATTGGCTTTCTAAATCTTGCTCACCTTTGGCAAAACAATAAAGATCCTGCAACGCCCGCGGAATATTCTCTTTTATATCCATCATCAGGCAGTTCCGTCATAATGATTGATCACCTCAATAACATATTTGGTTTGCTCTATTGATTGCACAGGGCTTAATGGCAAACTAAGAACTTGTTGATGAATCAGCTCAGTAACTGGGTAAGACAAGTGACTCCATTCACGATAGGCTTCTTGTTGGTGTGGAGGAGTAGGATAATGTATTAATGTTTCGATATTATTGTCAGCCAAATACCGCTTTAAATGGTCACGATTTTTTGTTCTAACAACAAATAAATGCCAAACATGGCTCACTTCATCTAGTGAAACTGTAGGCAAACATATTGCTTGATGATGAATATTGTCTCGGTATAACCTCGCAATTGCTCGGCGATGCTCATTATCCGCATCCAATTTTGGCAGCTTAGTCAATAGTATTGCTGCTTGTATCTCATCCAAACGACTGTTTATTCCTTTGTACCTATTATTGTATTTTATTTCGCTACCATAATTCGCTAAGGCTCTAAGCGTACGAGCTAACTCGGCTTGATTTGTCGTAATTGCGCCACCGTCACCTATAGCACCCAAACTTTTTCCAGGATAAAAACTAAAGCCACTTGCATCTGATAAATTTCCACTCCGCTTTCCTTGATAATATGCTCCGTGTGCCTGAGCACTATCCTCGATGACTTTAAGATGATATTTTTTTGCCAATTCCCAAACTGCTGACATAGGCATGACTTGCCCGTACAAATGTACAATCATGATGGCTTTTGTACGAGAAGTAATAGCAGCCTCAATCTTTGTAGCATCCATGAGGTAAGTATCAAGATTTGGTTCAACCAGAACTGGAGTTAGGTTATTTGCTGATATTGCTAATATACTGGCAATAAATGTGTTTGCCGGAACAATAATTTCATCACCGTGAGATAACACCCCTAGCTCAATATAAGCTCTCAAAATCAGTATTAAAGCATCCAAACCATTGGCAACACCGATACAATGCTCAGTGCCGCAATACTCTGCAAAACTACTCTCAAATGCTCTGCAATAATCTCCTTGTATATATCTCCCATGACAAATAACCTCATCAATTGCGGACATCATCTCAGTATGAGCTTTTAAGTTGACCTGCCTCAGGTCCAAAAAGGGCACTTTCATTTATATTGTCTTCTATGCCTTATCTATATATCTAATCGATAATAATCATGAGCAATACTACGCCCCCCGAAACCTTCTTTGAATTCAATTAATCCTTGATTTAAGTAGCGTCCATTTTGTTCATTTGAAATACCAAAATCAATGTATTTTTTATTTACATAAACGCACTCAATTAAGTCTGCAAATAACCAATCTAGTGCACCTAAGCTTCTACCTTCATGACTTGCAAAAATATACTGAAAATGAGCAACCATGGGGGTTTCATAAACCACAACCCCAGCTAGTAACTGTTGCTTATCATAACAACCATATAACCTAATATTTTCTGGGAACCCGTGGGCTAAAAGCAACATCTCTTCTCGGCTATGCACCGGTGCAACATGATGCTTTTCGGAGAGATTCTGCTCCAGTAGTTTCCAAGCAGAATTATAGTCCTGTATCTCTTTAATCAACAAGTTATGATGTGCCGTTTTTCTCAATTGTCGACTTCGCCTGGATTGGAAGGGTAAACGATTGCTCATCTCAATAACCGTTAAAGCATCCCTCCTTTCTAAAACAGCATGATGCAAAAACAAGGCATAAAGATCTTCTTCGGCAGGATAAACATGATAGATGCGAGGAATTGTTTTATAAAATAGTTGATGAATTTTTTCTTCAACTAAATATGCCAAAATAGCAAGAAAAATTTTCATCATGTTTGGCTGAGTCATATTAGCATCAACAACCAACCCCCCATAGGTCAATCCTTGATGACTTATCAGCTTGCCCTCGACCAAATTGGCTGGGAGTAATGCGACCATATTATTTTTGCTTTCATCTAAGACAATCAGTGAGTGGTCTTTGAAACGTTTAGCGTGATAGTCCATGTAGTCACGCTGAAAAAGAAAGGTACCATTTTTACTTTTCCGTACAAAATCATCCCACTGCGATTTATGCTTAATATCATACGGAATTACATGCATAGCTTACTCATTCTCTAAGATGGCATAGCCAATACCTGTCCGGCCAAAATCATTCCCATTATAGAAAAGATAGGTATTATTTCGATAAGCCACTACCGAAGAATAACATACGGCTTGACTATCCCACCCAGAAAGCGACGGCTCTACTCCTAGAAGCTCGTCTTTGCGCTCCCAGTCAACACCATTATTTGATTCAGCGTAACCCAATCGATAACCAGTATCTTTTTTCCGAATTGAATAGAACATTTTGTATGCATTATTTTCTTTAACAACAAAAGGACGTCCAAAGCCATACTCATCATCGCGCGTGACCGGCAAACACTCATGCCCCTCAGTACCCCAAGTGAAACCATCTGAAGACTCGAGGTAATGTATAGAATACACAGGCTGTGTTTTTCCGTTCAACGAGATCCAATGGCTGCCCGCAAGATACCACAATTTAAATACACCTTGATCCTGCATAACAAATGAACCACCACGAATATGCAGCTCTTTACTGCTCCGCTCGAGGATAGGCGTTTGCTTAAATTTAACAAATGTAAGCCCTCCGTCACTGCTGACCGCCAAGCCGGTCAATAGTCGATAACGAATCTTCCTCCCAAGCTCAAACCCAACATAATACAAATATTTTTTTCCATCTGGTAACGTCAAAATACTCGTTGGTAGGACTCCATTTTCATCGAAGGTACCAGGCAGCCCAATATCAAGAAGGGGGCTTTGAGATACACTCAAAATGACTTTAGGATTTTCCGCTGCAACATCAATGTACCCAATTCGACCAATACCCATATCATCACAAGAACTATGATATAACCTAATCGAACCACCGATAAGCTCGGGGGTTGGGATGATTGCATGTGTTTTAGCCCACCACAGTTGGCCATCCGGGGAATAAATCAACCCCTGCTTACACCACTTCATGAGCAACCGAGGTCTCTTTAACCTTGAATATGCGATGACTACTCTGCTCGCGCCCTTTAGAAACATCGCCTTTATAGACTGCTTCTGCGAGCGTATCTCGCATGATAAGAGCCCCTGCTCCAATCACAGCATCTTTTGCTATACTCACCTGGTGCGCAATAGTACTATTCACACCAAAAAAACAATTGTCTTCTACCCTACAATGCCCTGATAAAACTACATGTGATGCGAAAAAGCAATGATCTTGAATGACCGTATGATGGCCGATGTGATTGCCACTCCAGAATATATTGTTATTACCAATCTTCACAAAAGGCTGAATCACATTATTCTCAAAAATAAAGCAATGCTCACCTACGACTACATTTGGCCAAACGAAAGCTTTAGAGCTAATGTATGAAGCAATGCCATAGCCCCACGACTTAGCTTGTAAATAAAGGCGGGTCCTTAATCGATTGAGCTCAGTATAAACAACAGCGACATAGATTGAGTGAGTGTTTGGATTAAAACGACCTGATAGCTCCTCAAAAGGGATAATAGGCAAACCAAATAGCTCGGTCTTTTTTAAATATTTTTGCTCTATACTAAATGCCACAACCTCATAAGAAGAGTCGTGAGTAAAGTACTCATAAGCAATTTCAGCAAATGAGCTGTCCCCTATAATAATTAACTTCTTTCGGCCTATCATTACATACCTTTTTTATGGTCTGATAATTAATATATCTTCCCGACGATTCGCCATCGGCAAATCGCCCCCCTGCGGCACTATATAAGCATCAAAACCTGCTTGGCGACACCGCATGATAATCCCCATAACCACACCATCATCGATTTGGCCTGGTTCAAGCTGCAGATGATTTACGACTGGGGTGCTATCTGAGTCAACGTATATTTTATGATAACAAATCCCCTCATCCGAGCTCAGAAAACGTTTCCGTTTAGATGCATTTGGTATATCGCCTAGCAGAAGCTGCCCACCGGGTGCTAGCAAACTCAAGCAAAGATCAACAAACTCAAACAAATTGCCCTCAGCAAATACGTACTGCAAAACACTATATACAAGAATCGCCGAAATTTTTTGCTGATGTTTTTCAATAAAATCTCTGCAATCCCGAGGGAAGGCCCCATACAAATTCGTGATATTGTCCTCGCAGGGCAACAAATCTAACATTTCTTTTGAATCAACTCTAATCAAGTGGTTTTGGTTTGCGCAACAAAGATCAGCCAGCTTTTGTGGCAAAGAACTACATCCTGCGCCAATATCCAGAATAAGATTGTTTTGATGGTTAATATTGCTCAATTTACATGCAATATCTTCTAAAATTAGATCTTCTTTACCATTTCGGTAAGCATTAGGAAACCCTATTTTTTCATAGCAAGAAAGAGTTGGCTCTTTTGCCATTTTTTTAAAATCAGAAAAAGTAATATTACTAAACCGCTTTTGAAAGGATAAGACCGTCTCATCCATGTGAACCTCCCCAAAAAAATAAGGGTTTTATACAGCGGCCATTTTGTCGCCGACCAAGGATAAAAACTCACTGTAATCATAAATATAATCACTGGGATCATAACCTTTATCAGCAAGCACCATCAACACACAGTTGGGGCTAAAATCAAATAGCTCCCGCCAAATTAACCCTTCGAGATACAACCCTTGTTTAGGAATAGACAGCTCGAAGACCGTCTGATAAGCACCATCATCAACCTTAATTTTACAAGAACCACTTACACAAACAAGCAGCTGTTTAAGATCCCTATGCGCATGCAAACCCCTAGTTACATCTTGTTGGGTTCCGTAAATAATATAGGTTCTCTGAGGGACAAATGGGATATTTCTCCCATGTTCAAAAGCAATCAACTTGCCACGATTACAGCCGATTTCATGAAGTTCAATTTTGTTATATCTCATTTGCTAAAGGTATCCTTTGGGCCAAATTAAGTTCTTTCGCTTTATGAATACGCCCCAACCTCCAATCCAACATAGTTTTATTGTAATCCCAGCGAAACCCAAGCATCTGAGCCTCTTGTTGAGATAACGTTTGAGGATCAATCATTGCCGTATAATTAAATTCACTTGCCAGAATGGGACGGACAAAAGTATTTGTAATCAGCACCCTGTCCATGTTGGAACGATTGATACCAGCTCGGTGATAGAGCATAGAGTTCATGACAACTACATCACCTGCCTCCAAAATGGGTTGAATTTGATTTTTCAAAACAAACTCATCACAAGGAAACTTCTCAAATAGATGCGAACCGGGCAAAAATAAAGTTCCACCGGTTGTTTCATTGAATTCATTCAAAATGAAAAGCGTCTGCACAGCCAGGGGGCGGCTTGTGGTATAATGCTGATATTGGATTTCTCGATGCCAGGCCACTTGGTATAGTTCGCTTTGTGGTCTGCTAAACACACCAACTTGACTGTATAGAGTGTAATTTTTGTCTAATAGAACATCCAAATAGGGAAGCGTTTTTGGGTTGTTAAGAATCTCTTTCAGAAATACAGGATCATATGCAAATAAAGCTCTAGCAATATTATCGTCATTAATTTTCTTAAGGTTATGAGCCCCACCGACCTCATTCAGCTGTGTCTCATAAACCCCATAAAGTTTTTCTCGAATCTCAGCCACTTTCTCTGATGGAATAGCCCCCTTGATCACAAAGAACCCAAGTCGATCAAACGATTGAAGGTGAATATCTTTGGTCTCCTGCTCGCAAATTCCATGCATCAAAACGTCCATCATCTCTTTATCCCTAATAAAAAAACCTCTGCTTCCTCGATTCGAATCCCACCCCGATCCTTCTCCGACAATAAAACCTCTCCTATCACAGGCCAATCAATCGCAAGACTCTGATCATCCCAGATAAGGGTATGCTCATCATTTTTCACCCAATAATCCGTGGTCTTGTACAAAATATCTGCAGTTTCTGATATCACCGCAAACCCATGGGCAAAACCTTCCGGTATAAAAAGTTGTTTTTTATTCTCTGCACTGAGTCGCACACCTACCCATTGGCCAAACGTGGGCGATGTTAGACGTAAATCAACCGCCACATCAAAAATATCCCCGACTATCACACGTACGAGCTTCCCTTGAGGATGCTGCAATTGATAGTGCAGACCTCGAACTACATTTTTAACTGAGTGCGAGTGATTATCTTGAACAAAAGAAATCTTGCGGCCAACAATTTCTTCAAAAACCCTGTGATTGAAGCTTTCAAAGAAAAAACCACGATCATCGGCAAAAACGTTAGGCTCTAACAGCAAAACCTCAGGAATACTCATTGGTGTTGCTTTCATGAGAAAGACCTTTCATTGACAATATTTAACAAATACTGGCCATAATCATTTTTCGACAGACCCACCGCCAATTTTTCTAACTGCTCTGCATCAATTAAACCCTGACGATAAGCAATTTCTTCAATGCAAGCTATTTTAAGCCCCTGCCGATGCTGCAGGGTATTCACAAACACACTGGCTTCAAGCAATGACTCATGAGTTCCTGTGTCAAGCCAAGCAAAACCGCGCCCCATAGTTTTAACTTGTAACATATCTTTTTCTAAATACAGGCTATTAAGATCGGTAATTTCTAACTCACCTCGCAGAGAAGGCTTTAGATCGCGTACCAAGCTAAGTACACTCTCATCATAGAAGTACAACCCGGTCACTGCATAATTTGACTTAGGCTTTGCGGGTTTTTCCTCAAGCGAAAGTACCCTGCCCTGCGAGTCAAACTCAACCACCCCATAACGCTCCGGATCATTCACATGATATGCAAAAATAGTTGCACCTGTTGTTTGTTCGGTTGCACTCAACAAAAGAGGACTCAAATCATGGCCATAAAAAATATTATCGCCCAAAATAAGGGCCGAATGATTCGCTCCAATAAAAGACTCCCCCAGGATAAATGCTTGTGCAATCCCACCTGGGGTTGCTTGAACGGTATAACTTAAATTTAAGCCCCATTGCTCACCTGTACCTAAAAGCCTCTCAAAACGTGGCACATCTTCTGGTGTGGAAATAATAAGAATGTCATGAATACCTGCTAACATCAAAGTACTCAAAGGATAATAAATCATAGGCTTATCAAATACTGGCAACAACTGCTTAGATAACGCAAGTGTTGCAGGATAAAGCCTCGTGCCTGCACCGCCTGCCAAAATCATACCTTTACGTGTCATACAACAAACTCC
>JBIIJL010000123.1:0-3987 GCA_044233795.1 Legionella sp.
CAACGAAGAGCTTATGGCTTTAGAAACTTTGAAAATTACAGAATTAGGGTTAGAGTTCTATGTGCTTGAGAAAGTGCCCCCGTAAATGGGAAAGAGCCCATTAATTTCACTGATGCCGTTGCGCGGAATCGAACCGCGGACCTATTGATTACGAATCAATTGCTCTACCAACTGAGCTACAACGGCAATTGCTGAAGTATATACAAGAGGTTATCGAGGAAGCAAGACCACACCTAAGGTCCAATCCGACCCTGGGCCTTCTGTGTTGTAATTTAGTGCCATTGATGAATCGATACCATAACCATCGACCATCAACGCATATAACATCGCAGGAACAAGACAAAAAGTATCAATGAACGGCTGATTCGGAAACTGTGTCTGTAAGTCTGCCCAATTTTGACGACATACTCTATTGTCAGCTTGGGAAAGTAGCTCTTCATTATTGAATTGCTCACCACTAAACGTAAATGGTTGATTTTGCACAAGAAACCCGGGTATACCAAGCACAGTCCAACCAGCCACCTGATGCTGTCCCAAAGCTGATTTCACAACTTGATTTACATCTTGAACATCATTCACTAATTTTGAAATCTTTGCCTCACAGGCTCGGGCATCACCTGTGGCCTTTTGACCTGTTGGTAAAGTGTAACCAAGCGGAAAACAACTGGCATCGTTTAAAAACTGATAGGACAAAACCACATGTCCCAATCCTAAAAAGCTGTGTGAAAACACAGTCCAATGACGATGATTAAGATCTATGCTAACCAAATCGTTTACATTAATATTGTTTGCATCACCTACTGAAAATGCAATTTGAGTAGAAGCACCACCAAAATCCATCACCCCAATAGCATCAGACGACGTTTTATCGAGCGCAAAAGTACCTTTTACATAATTGGCTGCGAGCCAATCAAAAACGCCCTCTTCTTGTCCTGAAATAATTCGCGCATCCAACAATTGCCAGCTTGGATGTTGAACAAACCATCGACGCAAAGCCTGAAAATGCGACTCTTGTTCCTGACGTGGAAGCAAACGCATCCCACCTGTTGCATAAAAATACACAGGAAGCGCCTGGTGAGGTAAAGCTTCAAATAGATCGTTAAGATATTGGTTGATAGCATTTGTTTTAACATCAACACTCGCAAACCCTGGCACCATTTTTTTGGTTAAAATATCAGTGATATCACTAGGCGTACCTGCAGCATTCATTGTATAAGCATAAAGATGCAGTCTTGTGCCAGTACTTCCTGAATCCACCACAACCATACAATGTTTATTAAGACACTGAGCACCAAGAGAATTGGCAGCTATTGGCAGTGCAAATACAGCAAGAAAGAAACCCATCACTAAACGGACCATCAACACATCTCTCTTATCAATATAGAAAGCAAATATACCCGAAGATCTCGATTAAATCAATATGTTTATAAAATATACCGGCCATTTTTGACTTTAAAGTTCCTGCGCTAAAAACTCGCATATAAAGTCGGTCCTGCCTCCACACGCCCAGAGGGCAATGCGTCAACCGCATCAGTTGCATGCCGTTTCTGTCCAAAAAGAGAAACAGAAAGCAATGGGCTTTTGCCAACAGATCTTGCTAAGGTTGGCTGTTCATCATGCAATCCTAACGCCGCTCTTATTTTATTTAAATACGTATCATGCGCACTAGATTGTGCTCCGATGATAATATGTGGCTTCACATAAGCCGCATCACCGGCGATGTAGACACGCTCCATACTTGTAGTGTCTTGAATGATCTTAATACTTTCTTGCCCTTCAAAACCTAAAGCACAGATAACCATATCTACATCTTCAATGCACGTCATTGAAGATTGAACGAGCGGCTTTGCCTCACGAGGAAGGCTCTCTGCAAGTACTTTTAATTCTTCATCTTTATCAATGAGATCATGATGCTTAAATGCCGATTGCTTCATATGAATAGATAGCTTTCCCGTGGATGGATGAGCCTCAATTCGTGTAGGTTCTACGAGATAGTGACTATCGCCATCGGCATGCTTTTGCAGCTCTTTAAGCTGGCCCAGCTCTTCAAAACGTAAACGATTTTCAGGCGTTGGTGTTTTTGATTGCTTAGGATAACTATCACCTAGACCGCGCGCTTCTAATAATTGAGGTCCCCTGATTAGAATGGTCAAATAACCTCTATGAACATCAAGTTCTAAATTGAAAAAACGCGCCAGGGTTCGCACGGCATCCTGTGCGGTGTCTCCACCACCTATCACTGCAATTTTTTTACCAAAAGGTGACATATCCCCCATTTCACGCTGAATATATTCCCTTTTATCATCATCTGTAAGTTCTGGATTATCGTCACAAAAAATCGCAACATCGCTTGCTTTTTTAAGGAAATGAACACCTTGCACTATTTTTTTACGGTGCTCGGGTATGAGCCCTTCGATAACATTGTCTCTAAGTTGCTTGGGTTTGCCTGCGCCCACGCATAAAGCCACATAATGATTGGGGTTGGTTGCATCATTAATACATTTTCTTGACCCTTCTGCCTCGACATAAAACCCTGTAGATGCATCATATTTGACCTCAGAATTTAGATGTAGATGAAGCCCCATCTTTTCAAGACTTCTAAAATGAGCATCAATACGCTTTTTATCGTATTTATGAGGAGGAATTCCATCTGCTAATAATCCACCTGGACGGTTTGATTTTTCAAAAATGTGCACGTCTACACCGTCTAACAAAGCAAGACGCGCCATTTCCATAGCTGCAGGTCCTGAGCCTACAATATCTAATCGAAGATGCGATTTTTTATCTCTGTCTGATACGCAACGAAACGCCGGCGTGTAATCTTTCATGACCACATTGTATGTTTCCTCTTTTACCCTTCTATTGCCAAAAACCTGTCTGATTTCATCATCAGTCCATTCCTTGGCCCCACCTATCTCTTTCTCATCATCATACCATCCCAGCGCATGACCAATTTGATCTAAATGAAGTTCAATTTTTTTGATATGTGTTTCTTCACCCACACGCTTACCAGCTCGTTTTGGATTAGGTAAGCCCAAATCTGGAATAGTTTCTGTACATGCACTTTCGCAAGGAGCAGGGCAAGCCGCTCCAGTATAAAAAATAAAGGGCGTTTTTTTTATTTGCAGCTCGAATGCTTTACGAAGTACCGCCCACTGTGCGCGACTTAATCGACCATTGATTTGACCTAATTGTTGCAAGGTCGTATTGATCGTATTGATGTTTTTACCACCCGGGCAACCAGTATCTACCCCATCGCCGCCTGAACATGATTGTGCGCCACAAGTTGAGCAACCTGCTGCATTATGAGCCAACGTCCCAATATATGCCTGTATATTGCTTAGCGCCTCAGTAAGCATTTCATCAAGACCACCTTTCATCCTTTCTCGAGCTGTCCTATGAATACTCACTTCAAGTGGTTTTACTTTAACCTGCGCATGTCCTGAAGCTTTTTTAATCATCTCAAGGTGGGCTGATGATAAACCAAAATCTTCTGCATTAGCCCCCCTTTCTTTTGAAATTAAATGTAAGCACTTGCCCTTTGCATGAGGTGATAAAGTCTTCATCTCAGGGTGGCGAAGAAGCTCGTCAAACAAAGACAATATTTCTTTGTTTGGAGATTTTTTAATCCCTTCATCTAGCAATCTTATGACTTCTTCCTCAAACCAGTGTTGATTTTCTGCTTTAAGGCTTTCTTTCCTCTCAATCCCCAAGCGAACAAGAATGATAGCATCCTCAAGCGTTGTGAAACTCCTTTTGAGTAAAGCTACGCTCACAGGGTCAGAAACAATTTTTTTACTATTTTGAAACAATAGTAAACCATTTAATGTAGCACGCTCTTCAGGTAATCTATGCTCTTCTTTTGGATCCACTATTTCCAATGCTTTTACTTCTAGCCAAACTTTCATGCCGAGTGTGATTGGCGCCATACGCTGACGGTAAGTCTTTAGAACATCAGTAAGTCCAGATAAAGTATTCACTTTATCC
>JBIIJL010000143.1:0-3974 GCA_044233795.1 Legionella sp.
CCTGGGTGGGGGCGGGCACGGCGGAGACAGTGGCGGAAGTGGTGGTCAAACGCCGGGCACCAATGGTACCGGCGGCGGCGGTGGAGGCTGCGGAGGCATTAGCAGAATTGCGCGGGGTTCGGCCGGCGGGTCGGGTATCGTCATCGTCCGCTACCCCTACGAGGAAGCCGTCCCGCTCAGAGTGACGCTGTCCTCCCCGGCCAACGGCCAACAATTCCTACCGGGCTCTTCGATTACAGCCAATGCCTCGGTCTTCAGCGGCACGGCGCCATACACAGTCACGTTCTATACCAGCTACAACGGTGACACATTCGAGTTGGCCGGAACCGCGAGCTTGCCGCCTTACGCTGTCAATCTGGGCACACTGGCGGAGGGAACCTACTCGGTCTATGCGACCGTGACCGATAACGTCTCCTCCAGCGCCACCTCCGCGACCCATACCTTCACGGTGGCGCCGGATACGTCGCCGCCACTGCCGGACCCGATGACCTTTGCTGTTACACCGCGGGCAATCGACTCGAGTAAGATCACCATGAGGGCTGCGACCGCGACGGACGCGTTTACCCCACCGGTGCAATACTACTTCGAGAACACTGTCACCGGCGCAAACTCGGGCTGGATTTCAGATACGGTGTGGACAAATATCGGGCTGACCGAAGGGACGAGTTACGGTTATCGAGTTAAGGCCCGCGACTCGGCCGTGCCGCCGAACGAGACCGCTTACTCGGCGGTATTCACGGCGGTCCCGGTCCCGCCTAAGAGTATCCGCGTGCAGATCCTCGGTCCGAGTACTTATTTTTCCGGGGTTGATAACTCGAAAATCGCGCAGGAGTTGAACAACATCCTCGGCGCGGCTGCCGGTTATGCCGGTTCATCCGCCACGGGCACGGTCGTGTCGGGGCAGGCGCTGATCGAGGCTTACTATCATCCCTCATACCGCACAGCAACGCGCGCCGCACTGACTAACAACTGTGATTATCTCGTTTTGATGCCGGAGTTTAGCTGGCTAGCCTCTTACCCGGAAGCTGTGTTCGAGGGTGTTCTGCAGATGAGTCGCAAGGCCTTAAACGCAGGAGCCACGCCGTTGCTGATGATGTCTGGCTACAACTCTTATGGCTCCGACTTATTCGGCCCGAACATCTACCGGATCGCCAACGGCTGCGGCATCGACGCCATTCCCGGCGGTTACGCCTTGCAGACGGCCGGCATGCCCGCTCCCTATGATGGGATGTATCAGTTCGGGTATTCTGACCTCGACAGGCAGCGCCTAGCTTATTTGTTCGCGGCCATGCTGTTTACCAAGATCACCGGACAGAATGCGGCGGATACCGGCTACATCCCGACGTATAACGGTTCGCCGCTCGACATGACGAGCCTTTCCACCATCGCGGCGGACACGCTGAGCAACCACCAAGGTGCGCCTCACTATGCGTCCTCCCGCCATACCAAGGGCCACATCCGCTACCGCCATGTGATCCCGACGAACAATACTGTGCGGTTTGCTCTCACCGGCACCAGCACGGAGAATGGCCTCGCCGGGTATTTGAGAAGCATTTTCGCGGCGCAGGGATTGAATGCGTCGCTGCAGAGTATGGGCTCGGCTACGACATGGAGTCAGACCACTTTGGACACCGCCAAGCCCTTCTTCGATGCCCGCCCGAACGAATACTACCTAGCCTACGCTCGCGGCACCATTCTAGATGGTAAGTCGATTACCGCTTACAAACAGCCGAACCTTATGCCCATCCTCTATGATCGGCACGTGGACGGCATCGGCACCGGCGCCGCAAGCGTCACGAACATGCTCGACGACGTTTTCGATCGAACCTACGATATGGGGTCAACAGCCGGCGAAGCAGGCTCAAGCTGGCAAACCATTCCGGTTCACCTTGGCGCGGCGCGGCTGTATGATGTGGATCCCACGGTCGTCTTCAGTACCGACGGCACCCATCCCTCCGTGACGCTCTACAACCTGATGGCGGCGATGATGGCCACTTCGGTATTGGGCACCGAACTCACACCGACCGCGGCGATGGCGTCGGATTCCCAATCGCTGAATGGCTTCAATGTCGGCAAGCGGATGATTAAGCAGTTAGCCTACCTCTCGGAGACGGAGGCGTTCGTGCCGGATACCGCGCTCGCGATCCAACCGGACCAGTTGCCGGTGGTGGCCGCGGGACTGATGTTCAACTATACGTTTGCCGCCACGAATGGCACTGCGCCCTACACGTGGACCGAAGAATCCAGCACCGGCCTGCCACCCGGTTTGACGCTCGATCCGTCCGGCCAGTTGAGCGGTATTCCAACCAGCGGGCCAGGCGTGTGGCAACTCGTATTGAAGGTCAAGGACAGCACCGGCGCCATCCGTAAGTTACCCGTGGAGCTGAGTGTGACCAATCTCGCTACCAATACCAATAACGCCTATCTCAATAATCTTGTCCCCAATATCGGCACCCTCGCGCCAAGCTTTGCCAGCGTCAATTTCAACTATGCTGCCAACGTACCATACCCGACCAACACCCTGACCGTGACCCCCACGGCGGCGGCGAGCAACTCCACGATCACTGTAAATGGTGTGGCTGTCGACTCCGGAAGTCCATCAAATCCGATCAATCTAAATGTCGGCGACAACATCATTACCACCATGGTCACCGCCCAGGATGGTACCACCAATACTTACACGCTAACCGTCACGCGCGCCGCGCCGCAGACCAATGCCAATCTGGTCAGTCTCGTGCCCAGCTTAGGGTCGATGACCCCAGTTTTTAGCAGTGGCACCTTTAGCTACAACGCGAACGTGCCCTATGGCGTTACTGGACTGAGCCTGACGCCTACGGTGGAGAACGCGACCGCCACAGTCACGGTCAATGGCACACCCGTCCTCTCCGGTAGTTCATTCGGGCCGATCAATCTGAATGTTGGCACCAATGTCATTCACACGGTAGTGGTGGCAGAGGATGGTATCACCACCAACACCTACACACTTACCGTGACGCGCGCCGCATTGAGCACAAGCGCCGAGCTGCTGGATCTCGCGCCCAGTGCTGGCACGCTTCTGCCATCGTTCAACCGAGGCGTCTTCAGTTACACAAATACTATGACGAATTCCACGATCAAAGTCACGGCAACGGCGGAAGATCCCGCCGCCGCGATCACGGTCAACGGCGCCCCTGTCAGCTCCGGTATCCCATCTGATTCCATCAACCTCAACCGGGGCGCTAATGTCATCACCATCGTCGTCGTCTCGCAAGACCAGACCGCAACCAACACCTACACCCTCACTGTCTGGCGGGCGGTGAATCTGGTGTGGGATGCGAACGGTATGACCGCTGGCCAGACCGATGGTGGCGGCACATGGTTGGGCGCAGGCCAATGGTGGGATGGCGCGGCCAATGTGGCATGGGATAATATCCCGCCGGATAATGCCCTCATTGGTAACGGTGGAGCCGGGGGGACTATTAACTATGACACTCTAACCGCCGGCACGGTAACGTTCCGAAATTTCACCGGCACCTATACGTTGACGGGGGGTGACCTCACGGTCAAAGACGGTCTCACCGTTGCTTCGAATACCAGTGGATCCGTCAGACTTATGACGCAAATCAAAGGCGCGGGCGGCATCACCAAAGGCGGCACGGGCACGCTGCATCTGGGTAACAACTCTTATAGTGGCGGGACGATCCTTAACGCCGGCACGATTGAGATCAACAACGCCAACTCGCTTGGCTCGGGAATCATCACCTTCGTCGGCACCGCCAGCATTAATCCGACTCACAGCTCAAATCCCACTTTAGCGAATGGCATTCAGGTCAATTCTGGTGCTGTTGGCACATTGTTTGTGGATAATCAGTATTTCAACATGACCTTTACCGGCCCCGTGACCGGCAGCGGCACCCTGATTCAGGCAAATGGTGGCACTGGAGCCACCGGAAGTGTGACTTTATCAAATACTGCAAACACATTCACCGGAATAC
>JBIIJL010000052.1:0-15210 GCA_044233795.1 Legionella sp.
TCCTTCAGGTTCATAAATTGTGATTTTCTTGAGTTGCTTTGATAAACTGAGTAATTCTCGCTCATCATCGCGAAGTTTGTGTGCAATCTTACAATGTTCGCATAGCTTTCTAACTAGTCGCTGCGCAATCAGTCCTACAATACTTGTGGATAGCAGAAAAGATTCTACCCCCATATCATGTAAGCGGCTAATCGCCCCTAATGCGCTGTTTGTGTGAAGTGTTGAAAGCACAAGGTGTCCTGTGAGGCTTGCTTGTACCGCAATTTCTGCAGTTTCCAAGTCTCTGATTTCTCCAATCATCACTACATCGGGATCTTGACGTAAGATCGCGCGAAGTCCTTTGGCGAACGTCATTTGAACTTTAGTATTAACCTGAGTTTGGCCAATACCCGGAAGATCATACTCAATTGGATCTTCAATTGTCAAAATGTTGCGACTGACCTGATTAAGCTCAGTTAGCATAGCATAAAGCGAGGTGGTTTTTCCTGATCCTGTCGGCCCTGTAACCAACAGAATACCATGGGGATTAGCAATCATTTTGCGCATTAATACTAGCGTTTCTTGTGGCATACCCAATAGGCTTAAATCAAGTTGTGCTGTTTGCTTGTCTAAAATTCTCAATACGATACGTTCACCATGATTGGAAGGAAGGGTTGACACCCGAACATCGATATTGTGTCCGCCAACACGCAAAGCAATCCTGCCATCTTGTGGAATACGCTTTTCTGCAATATCAAGTTTTGCCATGACTTTGACTCGAGAAATAACAAGGGGGGCTATGCCTCGTTGTATTTCAAGTACTTCTTGTAATACTCCATCGATTCGATTCCGGACTAATACGCGGTTTTCATAGGTTTCAATGTGAATATCAGAAGCCTTTTGTTTAATGGCTTGGGTGAATAGAGCATTGAGTAATCGAATAATTGGGGCATCATCTTGGGTATCTAGAAGATCTTCACTTGTGGGAAGTTGATCACGAAGTTTCGCCAAATCGACATCGTCACCCATCCCTTCAGCGGCATCAAGAATAGAGGATTGAGACTGATAGACAATAGCTAATTGTTTTTGAAAATCCTCTGCATTTACTTCGTGACAATGAAGTTCGCGTTGTAAAGCGCGAGCAACTTCGGCAAAAACACTCATTGGGGTGTTGGGAAGGTGGAAGAGATGTATTTCACCTCCATCTTCTTCCTCAGTGGCAATGACTCCTTGCTTCTTAGCAAATAGGTACGGCAAATAATGAGGTTTGTGTTTGATTTTCATATCCTATTTGGTCGTTATGGTGTTGGGCTGGTTCATAAAAGGACGTGGAAGAACTGCCGTGCGAAGTGGGCGCAAAAGAGTGGCATTATTTTTATGGTTATAGTCTTGTGTACGGAGCCAATCCAACTGATAATGCCTCAAATCATTATATTTAGCTCCTGTCACCTCAAAACCATCCCGCTCAGTTCTTAAAATTCGTGGTCTGATAAATACCATTAGTACTTTCTTTTCTCGGTTGGTGATTTTTCTTTGAAATAGACGACCTAAGCCTGGAATATCCTCTAATATAGGGATTCCATTGTCATCGTTGGCAAGGCTATCTTGAGCGAGTCCACCAAGAACAATAATGTCACCACTTTCAACATGTACGGATGTCACAATTGAGCTGATATTGAATGTGGGTGTAGTACCAGGATTAACGGGATCGGGGTTGTCTAGGGTGTCGTTACCTTGGTCGATTTGCATTTGTATACCACGACCACGAGTAATTTGAGGTCTTACATACAAATGCAGTGCCACATTGACCCTATCAAATGTGGTGAACGGGCTACCTGAAGGGGCTGTACCATTGCCATTATTGGGGTATGAAGAAGCCGCAATTGATACTTGCTTACCAATTAGAATTTTTGCTTGTCGATTATCAAGCACTACCACAGAAGGTGTTGATAAAATATTGGCTTTATGAAGGCGTGCCAATGCGTATATTTGTGCTTGGAATTGGTCAATTGCAGTTTTAGAATTGATGATGGCAAACCCTGGTCTGAACGACTCAGGAGCTAAAGTCTTTTGGTTAAGACTGCCCCATTCAATGCCTAGGGTATTAAAATCAGCTTCGTTTATTTCTGTAACTAGGGCTTCAATTAATAACTGCGCTGGTTTAATGTCGAGTTGGCTTATCACTGACTTAAGTGTGCGGATCAAGGTGGCTGGTGCATTGATGATAATGGAATTGGTGTTGGGCTCTGCGATAATTTGCACAGTGGGTTTGGTTCCTCCTTCATTTTGGGTATTTGCTGCGCTGGTATTTGGCATTACACCAGACATTTGACCTGCAGCGTTTGCAGGGGCGGCACTGGGATTGCCACCAGTTAAACTTGCCATGTTGGAGGCAGGATTAGTGCTGTCTAACTCAGGCCTGGTGATTGTACCAATCGTTGTGCCGACATTGCCGCTAAAACTTGCCTGGGCAATACCGGCTAGAATGGGAACTGCATCCTCAGCCCTTAAGTAATTTAAGTATATCACTTGGGTGTTGCTATTTTGACCGCCAGAGTTTTTTCTATCAAGTTGAGAAATGATAAGTCTGAGTCTGATCCGCTCGGTTTTATTGCCACTGAGTAAAATAGAGTTGCTGCGGTCATCTGCAGCCAGTGTCGTTTGCGCATGAGATCCAACCCCTGGCTGTGTTTTGACTAGGTCTTTAAGTGTATTGACAACATCCATGGCCAAAGCGCGCTTGAGTGGTACGATGTCAATGCCGTTGGCGGATGAGTTATCGACTTGTTTGATGATATTAGCAAGTTGTTTGATATTACTGGCACGCCCTGACAAAATCAGCATGTTAGAAGGACCATATGCAGAAACATTGCTCCATTGCGGCATCAGCGGGCGCAGAACCGGGACCAATTGCTCGGAAGGTACATAGTGAACGGGGATCACCTGCACCATCATATCATCCCCTATGGGTGGATTTTTCATTTGACTTAATAGGTCAGTGGACATTGTTTTTGCATCAATGTTTGGGACAATCTTGGTGATATCGCCACTCGGGATGGCAGCATAGCCTGATACCTGCAACATCGAAAGAAATACTTGATATAGCTCTTTATCAGACATAGGTGTACTCGAGACGATGGAGACTTTACCCTGCACTCTTGGGTCGATGATGAAGTTTTTTCCTGTTACCCGTGAGACTTCTGCAATGACAGCTCTTACGTCAGCATTTCTGAGGTTCCATATTTTTTGAGCGGAGTTTTCTTCATATTCTCGCGATAAGGGTTTTGACGGGGGGGCAACTTGGGGAACGGCTGGCAGCTGACTTTCGGGTGGTGATTGTAGCGAGATTTTATTTTGTAGTTCGCGCGCAAGCGTGTAATCGCTCAGTGGTCCAATTTCTAAGAGCTCTTCACGCTTATCCTCATTGCGTATTTTTCTTATGGGTTGATGAAATGAGTCGGTCAGTTCTTGTTGAAGTTTCGTTGCTGCAAGCCCCTCCTGGACTGGTCCGACTTGTACCAGGTAGGCGGGCTTACCGTCTAAGGGTATGACTTTTATATTAACATCTATTGCAAATAGCTGGCATGAGCATAGGAACATCAGAGCATAAAGCGGAATTCGCATGTAAAGGCCATAAAAATGTTGATTAGAACATCATAACCAAAAATATTACGTTGCAATAGAGGCTATCGACAATTATTGGAATCAATAAGTTAATCAATTTTTTGAGTTTTGCCGGGTTTATTCTTATTAAGTCGTTTTTGCTCCTTATTAAAATCTGAAGAAATTAAATTTTCATAGAAATAACCTGTGCCAATCAAAATGATTGCTCCGGTAATGAGTGCTACAAATGGATTACTAAGAATCGGTATTTCGCTCACAATATCCCACATGCCATACCAAAGTAAATTGATAGCAAAAAAAACCACAAAAGCAAAGCTAATTTTGTGATGAACTTTAAACCGACTCACATATGTTTTTTCTTTGAGGATCAAAGTTTCAATTACTTCCTTGGCTTCATTAATAACAATATGAAGCTCTTCCTCGGTTTTGCTTTTTAGGCTATCTTTTGTAGGTTGTACGTCTGAGTGATCTTCCAAGGCAAATCTCCAGCGTTAGTGAGGTTGATATCAACACTACCTGAGAATTTTGATATTGGCTAGGGTAGGTTGATAACTACCCTCTTTCATGAAGCCAAGTTGCGATGATTGCCTTAATTCAATAAGAATTATCACACGCTGATGGTAAATCTAGTTGGTTTTGATTTATTTCCTCGATTTTAAAAAAAGCTTGTTTGCTAACATCGCTGGGAGCTGATATGGGAAGAGAACGTTCCGGGATCTTTAAATCCGTCGCCATTGTTGAAAGCGGATCTTGAGGCTCTACACAGCTAAGCTCAGCTATATCCGAAGGCCAAATACTAAATACCTCCAACATGCTATAAAACTCTAACATCGCAATTGGCTCGTAGGTTTTGATAATAAGTAGAAAGAGAACGATATTTTCATAGTCATCATCATCAAGATTACGACTGGTGATGGCCCTATCTAAATGTTGTTTAAAACCAAAGAGTTCAAATTCATGACGTATCGTTGCATAAAGAGAGTCTTCGATGCTCTCTGACAGCCAAGCTTGAAGACAAAAAATTTTTTTGCGGCTTGGTAAAATATCACTTGTAATTTCAAGTTTGCTTATACAAGAATGTTCATCGATTTTTGAATTTGTAAATGTGACATGGTTTTGGTTTATTTTATTTATTTTCCATTTTTTGGGCATCTTAAACCTCAAAATTATAAACCCCACACGACATGTGCAGAGAATGATTTAAATAATACCATGGTGACTCATTTATGCAAATACCAACCTAATTTAAAGCTCTGAATGCGTAATGATTGGTATATGGAGTTATGAATTAATTCTATCTTGTTAAGTTTAAATTTAGCAAAACTTAATTATTTATATCTATACCAGGGGTTGTTGACATTTGATCCTCCGGTTGCCGACGTGCCGCGGTTTAACCGGCGTTGTTGCAGATTTCAAAAACTGTTCTTTTAGAAGCGGGATTTAAAAAAGAGATAAGAAATATGGCGTTATGAACCTAAACGGTATAATTTCGGTTTTCTGAGAACAGGAGTTTACCAAACACGACTTAAATCAGCACCTTATAAAGAAGAAGAACTACGCCTTTGGAAACAAGAAAATAATTATCATCGACGTTCTTTAGTAGAAACCAATATGGGGCGATTGAATTCTATTTTTGGCGATGAAATGAGTGCCCGTACGCCTGAAAACCAATATACAGACCTAGCTATACGATGCAGGATTATTAATAAGATGAATAAACTGGGATTACCCGATAGGGGGGCTGGCGTAGCTCTTGATATATGCAACAACGCCGGTTAAACCGCGGCACGTCGGCGACGGGAGGTTCAAATGTCAACAGCCCCTAAAGCTTTTTAAACAATAAAGCCCCATTTGTGCCCCCAAATCCAAAAGAATTTGATAATGCGATATCAATTTTCATTGAGCGGGAGGTGTGTGGGACAAAATCTAGTGTGCAATCATCACTTGGGTTATCTAAATTAATTGTTGGAGGCGCAACTTGATCACGCAGCGCGAGCAAACAAAAAATAGCCTCAATAGCCCCTGCAGCACCGAGTAAATGTCCGGTCATGGACTTGGTTGAGCTTACTGCAACATGTTTTGCGTGTGATCCTAGCACTTCACTAATCGCTCTTGCTTCACACTCATCTCCGGCTGGGGTAGAAGTAGCATGGGCGTTGATATAATCTATGTTACTGCCATTGATTCTCGCATCTTTTAGTGCATAGTTCATGGCATTGATAGCCCCCTCCCCGTTGGGTGATGGCGAAGTCATATGAAAAGCATCTGCACTTGCACCGTAGCCTATGAGCTCTCCATAGATATTTGCATTGCGTTGTTTTGCATGCTCATAAGATTCTAGAATCAACACACCTGCCCCATCGCCTAGCAAAAAGCCATCACGGTCTTTATCCCAGGGCCTACTAGCAGCAGCGGGATCGTCATTTCGCCTAGATAGGGCACGGCAGGCTGCAAAACCACCAAGACCTAAAGGAGTTGTTGCCATCTCACTCCCGCCTGCAAACATTACATCAGCGTCACCTCTTGCAATCATGCGAGCAGCTTCGCCAATATTGTGCGTGCCGGTTGTACAGGCAGACACCATGGAAATATTTGGGCCTTTGAAGCCAAAGCGAATAGAAATATGACCTGCGACCATATTAATAATGGTTGAAGGAATAAAAAAAGGAGAGATCTTGCGTGGCCCACCATTGAGATAGGCGGAGTGGGTTTTTTCAATGGCAAGTAAACCCCCAATTCCAGATCCAACAGCCACCCCAACTCTGTTTAAATCCAAAGTGTTGCAATCTAATCCAGCATCACTGAGGGCTTCTGAGGCTGCGGCTAACCCGTATTGTATGAATAAGTCCATTTTTTTTTCGTCTTTGACCGAAATATCAAATAGTTCATGATTGAACCCTTTGATAGATGCAGAGAAACGGCACGGAAAGTCTGTTGTATCGAATGTTGTGATCATTGATGCACCACTTTGACTATTAAGAATGGCTTTCCAGGTTGATTCAACAGATAAACCAAGGGCTGTGATCATTCCAAGACCGGTAACTACGACGCGTTGTTCAGACATTCATACTCTTATTGTTAGATGTTTTTGGCAAATAATAGCAGTAAACTGACTTGATATGAAGCCAACAGAGTCTTCTTTGAAAGATCTCACACATTCCCGGTGTTAAATGTAAAAGTTCTTTATGGGCGCTTGGGGTCGGTCTCTGCTCTAGTTGCAGGTGGTGCTTCGAGTGCTAAATACCTGATGGGCATAGGCAAGGCCAAAAGCATATTTCGTTGCTGTCTTGAGCTCTCCTTTGTGTGGCTTGAGGATGTTGCTGAGTTTGCGAGGAAACCAGCCAATGCCCTACCTATGCTTGCAAACATACCAATAGGTTTTGGTGGCGCTGGACCATCATCAGCTGGGCCATATAACAAATGTTCAATTTGCTCTTCATCATATTCTCTTGGGTACGTTTCAGCACGATGAGAATAGGTATACGTGGGTGGTTCGATCCATAGTTCTTGCGACTCATGGGCACTGTACTGTTGAAGCGCTTCTTCAATAAAAGCATTGCGTAACTCTTTACCAAAAATTCCGGCACGGGCGAAGGGGTTGTGTTCTGAGTTTAAGTAAGCAAGCAACGGTAGAATGGCTTGCAATATTTTATCTTGTGCGGGTGTTAGGTTAATTTCTTGAGAGTCTCCACTAATAGCAAGCTGCTCCTCAAGTATCTGCTGAAACAGTGCATACAATCGCATTGAGGCATTTTGCTGGGCTAGAAATGTTTGAACACCACGTTGGTCGTTTAGTATTGCCAAAGCAGTATCTAGATAAGATTTTTGAATGATTATGGGGTCACATTGACATATTAACGTATGAATTTTTTCACAAAAAGTACTAAATAAATCGAATTGAGCGTAATTCGCCGGCATTGTGCTCTGGTTTGCTTCTATTACATCGGAATATAATTCTGCAATCACTCTATTATAGGCGTAAAATAATGGGGAGGTACCGTTTTCCATTTCTGTTTGATAACGCAATAGATATAATTGTTCTAAACAAAATTTGACAGCCTCGGTCATCTCATGTTTGACCAAATACTGCATAGCTTGAGCTCTGGCTTTTGGTAAATCTGTGAAATACAGATTGATCTCGTGGGGTTTAATACTTCGTGCAGAGCGCTTGAAAAGAATTGCAGGCATAAATTGGGTTAACATAATAGGAATATGCCCTGTTTTTTTTACAAGAGCCTCGGATATCGAGTAAATAGCGGTATAGATTGTATTTTCTTCAAGATCTCTTGCCAATTGTATGACAGTTTTATGTAAAGTAAAAAGTGAATCATTTATTGACCTATATTCACCAGCTTGTTTTTTTTTGCAAAATTCTGAAATTAGTTGCGCATAATCCTTGCAGGGCATTCCGAATGATTCTCTTGAGCCCGTGCCTGAAAAATAAGTGAATTGCTTTGGGTTGAGGGACTGGAATCCACTTTTAACTGGCGCATGTAGCCGCCTAACCACCATAGCACCTCTTCTTTCGGGGGCTGCTGCGGTTTGTCGTTCGTGAGGACTAAACATGTTGTATTCCTATCTCGTTTATAAATGTATATTTTTATTCGGGTCTTTTAATGCGATGATCTCTAGCATGATCATCTTTGGTATTATCTTCTATATCAGGCCTTGTATTGGTTGTGCCTGCACCCGAACAAAATACATGTGTACTATCATAAATACTTAGATAGCGTCTTGCTTTGTCGGAGTTAGGATCTCCTAACACATCCCGAGCTTTTAGAATTAGAGCAATTTTTTTACTCATCTTCAGCTTAATATCTTCACTCTCTTGCTGATAATGATCTGGATGGTACCTTTTACTGAGCTTTTTAAATGCTTGATCCACGTTAGTTGGTGCGTTCGTCTCAGTATAGTTTTCGCGATCTATCTCCAAAGCGGCAAATAAATCGTCGGTATCAGATTCATTTAGGCGCTTGACCCTACATTGTTTCTTTGGGAGCTTGTGATAAGTATAGTCTGCAGGGGTAGACTTTGAGCCATAAAAATCACGTATTGCAGCACAACTTCTCGTGATCGGATAGTGCACTAAAGCAGTTAATGTTGCAGACACACGTTGGACAATATAATTAATAGTTTGAGGTATTACTCCTAATAAAAATCCAAATAATCCACTCATTTCCTTTGGGGGGGGGTGTGTTAGATAAGTGAAAGAAAAATAGGTCCTGATGAGTAAAAGTTTTGTTCCACTAACTTCCTCGGCAACGTCTTCTTGTAGCATGACCTTTTGAAACCCTGGACTAAAATAATTTATAATATTATCAAATACGTAATAGCCGAGATGGGATGGGACCTTTAATAGGATATCTGCCAATTTGCCGACGAGTGCTCCAATGATCACAAAGGAAATGCCCAACAAAAAACCAAAAGGACCACTGAGATAATTTTCACGGTCTGCTAGAATGAGACCATCAAGCTTTAAGAGGGTGTCGAGGAGATGCCCAATCGCTGCAGGAATTGCGCTCAATGCTTCTCGGAGTGCGCAACTTAAACCTTCAGAAGCAATTTTTTCGCGAAGCTCAGCAACATGTTGATTATAATTTTTTGCCATGCTTTAGTTTTCCGTTGGTTATTGTTGTGCCGCTCACACCCATTATAGATCACAAATAATACACAATTATTTATTTTTTGTCACTATAGTTTGAAATTTATTTCAGTACATAAAATGATAAGAGCCATGGGTCAATCCTTTTTAATAGGGGGGCCTTACTAAACGGTGTAAGGCATTATAACGTCCTGTATGGGGGGGGCTATTAGTGTGTGGTTGATTCATTTATTTTCCATTTTGATTTCAACAGATATTTATCTCTCGTTAAATTGCACGAAAACATCCTTCAATATGATCGTCAACTAAGCCCACAGCTTGCATGTAGGCATATATAATCGTTGTTCCAACAAAGCTCATGCCGCGGTTTTTTAAATCTTTAGATAAGGCATTGGATGCTTCTGAATGTGTTTGGATGTCCTGGAAGGACTTGGGATGATTGACAATAGTGTGTCCGTTAACAAACCGCCAGACGTAGTTGTCAAATGAGCCAAACTCGTGTTGTATACTTAAAAAAACACGTGCATTTTGACGTGCAGAATAGACTTTTAAGCGATTACGGATAATGCTTGGATTCATCAGTACTGTATCTAAGTCGTTGTCGCTCATCTTGGCAACGAGAGCGGGATTAAATTGTTTAAATGTTTCACGGTAGCCTATCCGTCGCTTAAGAATTGTTTCCCAACTGAGTCCTGCCTGGGCACCTTCCAGGAGAAGCATTTCAAAATGCTTTAGATCATCGTGTACAGGAATGCCCCATTCCTTATCGTGGTAGTCTTCGTAGTGGGGTTTGTTTTGGCCAACCCAAGGGCAGCGATTCATGGTTGTACTCCTTAAACTGAAATAACTATATTTAATTGAGAAGGTTAAAATGTTAACAAATAAAACAACAGGCTTATACAATGAATCAATATCATGGAGAATACCACTGCGGCTTAGTAAAATTTGCTTGTGAAGGATAGCCGCTTTTCACGTGGTATTCTCACTGAAGTAAATATCGTAAAATAGCTCGCCTATCGAAACGCTAAACGGATAAATTTGGATATGCATATAAAGCGGCATACATGAGAGCAAATTTCTTCATGACAGCAGGTGAAATGCCAGCAGAACCTAGATGAAACGTAACAGGCTGGTATTGGGATAAATAGCAATAATTTTGAATTCAGAGGGTTAATGCCAAAATCTTATAAGCCTGTAAGACATATATGTTATCTGAATCGAATTGTTGATTTCCACGATGACTTAATGAAATATAAGGATACACTCAAAGAACAATTTGGTTCCGTGAGCTATACCCAGAAGCAGAGGAACATGTTGCAAAAGTTGGATCTAAACTTTAAACCAGTATGTAAGCGCAGATCTTTTTATTATGCATCGTATTCTTTTTTGTTATTTTTTGTGGTTGCCATGATTAAAAATGCGTTTGCAGATCAGCCTTTTATTATAGATAGTCCTGAACCAACTGCATATCGTCACTATGAACTCTATCTTTATTCAACCCTAGATAAAAATAATGTCGCGGTTGAGGAGCCACAACTAAATAGTCCTGCGATGGAGTTTAATTTAGGCGTGCTACGTAACTTACACGTTCACATCTCTGTACCTTTCGCTTGGTCTTTGCCACCTGCAGCCAATTCTGCTAACGGAATTGGTGATATTGAAGTTGGAGCTAAATATCGTTTTATTCAAGAAACTAATACTCAACCACAAGTTGCGATTTATCCAGTGGTTGAACTACCTTCCGGAAGTGCTGTTGAAAACCTAGGGAATGGAAAAATGTGGATGAAAGTTCCAATATGGTTTCAAAAAAATTGGGGCAAATGGAAAATGACAGGTGGAGCTGGGTATGCTTTAAATTCAGCAATATATCAGCAAGTGCAGATGCGTAATTTTCCCTATGGAGGTTGGATATTACAAAAGGAAATAGGTGAGCGGCTTATTTTTGGCGGTGAGTTATATTCTCAAGGAGCTGTGAGTAAAGTACTAAGCCGTCCGTTTACTATTTTGAGTTTTGGGGGTTACTATAATTTTAGTAAGGACTTTAGTTTGCTATTTAGTGTAGGGAATTCTGTATTAGGAGAGCAGCATCTTCATAGCTATCTCGGACTATACTGGACTGGCGCTACTTAGTTATTCTATTATAATGCCTGATATTTATACATATTTAATTAACACGTGTTACACTCTTCTTAATAGAGGTAGCGCCTGCAGATTTGGGAGATGAAATTGAAAGATATTATTATTAACCCTGCGACACTTATGTTGGCTGGTAAGGCATTGGTTGATGAAGCTACATTATCTATATTAGATTCTAAGCACTTACAACTTAAATTAAGTGTTTTTGACTCAGCCCCAGGTAATAGCGATAAACCGGTGGTTGTTCTACTGCACGGGAACTCTTCTTCTAAGCGTGTTTTTGAAAAGCAAATTGAACACTACCAAGAGAAATACCGCGTAATTTCAATTGATTTGATTGGTCATGGAAGAAGTACAAAATTTAGTGAATTAGACCAACTTCACCCAGAGGAAAAAGAGATACTTAGCAAGGCATTTTATTCTTTTCCAGCCATGGTTGCCGAAGTTGTTCAAGTCCTCAAAGAAGAAAATATTGAAGATGCGAATTTTGTTGGGTGGTCACTGGGTGGGCATGTCGCCTATGGTGTGGCTGTGGAAGCACCGGCATTGGTTTCGAGCATTGTAAGTATTGGATCACCTCCTATTAAATTCTCAATCGATGGGCTTAAACGCGGTTTAACTGACTGGTTTGTTAATACTCTCGTTCCTCAGTGGGTTGAGCATCCAGCGCGAACGAGTGCCGAAGAGGGAGTTGCAATCCGTGGTGTTATGGGGTTTGATGAAACGGATACCTTTTTTGTTGAGGATATGATGGGAACAGATCCTCTAGTGCGAAAGCATTTATTTATGAATATTGCACAATATGATACGCCAGAATATGACCATACAGCATTAGATGGTGAAGATTTCGTACGTTCTACATCTACACCGCTCTGCCTTTTAGTTGGTGATAAGGATATGGGCATTAATCACACATTAATCGAGTCTTTTGCAAAAGAATTAAAAAGTGAAAATTCAATTGTTCAGATTATACCTAATGCCCAGCATGCCATATTCAAAACAAATCCAGATGAATATCATAAAATTGTTGATAAATTCCTTGATATCGTTTCTCCAGCCATGTCACATTTTTCTAGAGGTATGCCGTAATCAATTGCCTAAGCAACGGATGAGTCCATATACGTGTTGACAATTGCTCTACAATGTCTACGTTACCCGGCTTGTCCTTGTCATCCTGGATGATCTCTAAAACATTTTCCAAAATGAATTGTCAACAGACCCTTCTCATTTATGATATTTTTTTTGAGAAGACACCCTTTAAAAAATCAATGGTACGCAAAATTTTTTGCTCTGGGCGGGGTTTAAATGAAGGTTTATCAAAAAAATACGCCTCGCCTTCAGGAGAGTGCTCAGAAAAAAAATAGTTGAATACACAGCATCGAGGTGCATTACATGTAACGGGGCTAACCGCATGCCAAGATGTGCGATTAGTTTCCATTACTACGAGTCGATTAAACAAACTTGGAACAAGAAGATGATTTTCAATTGCTTCATCCCATAATTCGTAGTTTCCACCATTTTCTACTTTCCAATCGGGCGATACATAATAAAGGACATTTACCGTTCGGTAGTAACATTTTTTTTCCACATCATGTGAGTTATCTATATGAGGATTAAGATAGTATCCTTTGAGTAATGTACTAATGCCCCCAGCGTAACAGGTTGGATCTGGAACTTGCTTTGTAATTTCTGTTATTTCTTCAATGATAGCTACCACTCTAGGATCTTGGATAGCCGAATTAATGTCTTGTAATAAAGTTGGCGTATCTCTCAAATGACTATATTTTAATTTTATTTTTCCAGGACTATGCAATAGATGCATTTGGCTTGGTTTGGGAAAGTTTGTGAATATTCTCTCGGCAATTTCGATAGGCAAAAGATCATCAAGTACAAAATGTCGGGCAATTTTTATATGATGGCCTAGAAAAAATTGTTCTTTCAATTGGTTTTTGTTATCACTTAACCGTTTGAGGATGAGATCGCTTAGTTCAGTTTTCATATACACCCCTTTTTTTGGCTCTACAAACTACGGTTGCTATTTTTTTTGTAAATGATAGGGTAGGGATCAATTGCTAACACGCCCATAGGCGCCGACGCTGAATTGATAAGGATAAGATTTGTCTGAGGTCAAATCGGTATCTTTGGGTTTGTTTTCAAGATGTATGATTTCCTTGAAAAACGTAAGTTGATATAGCTTTTCTGTATAATTATACAATCGACAAGTTGTTGGCTTGGTAGTTAAAAGCCGGATTACATGTTGCGCAGAAGGCATAATCGATAATCCATTTATAAATAATCTATTTTGCATTGTTTGCCATTATCTCTAAGACTTACCATCGATAAACCAAGTTATGAAGGCGTTTTAGATTAGACCTTTATTACCCTATGATAAAGGATACTAGGGTTTAGTTCATCCTATCAATCAAGAAATATTGATTTTGGGTTAATGGAGCAGTCACTCACTTCTATCGTCTTATGACGAGACTTTTCTCCACGAAGTAATTTTATTTGCCCTAAAGGTATGTGAAGCTTTGTTGAAATAAATTGTAATAAGGCTTTATTAGCTCGGCCGTCAATCGGCGGTGATGCAAGCTTAATTTTAAGTGCCTCGCCATGTAAACCTACGACTTGGGTGCATTTTGCCCCAGGTTGAATGTATACATTAAATATAAGATTGTCATTATTGTATCGATACCAGGAATTCATTGAGAATAATACGCCCTGAAGTTTTTCTGTCGTTATTGTGCTTGTCACCTGTACTATCATGCTGATGTTGCTATAGTGCCCGAGTTAATTATTAGGGATTATATAGTTCGAATATATTTTTGCGAAGGATTACTCCACCACCAAAGGTGTTTACCATATCAATTAAATCGCGATGATTCACCATTACAAGAAGCGCAAAAAATATTTTTTGACTTATATAGCAACTTACAGTAAAATAATTAACCAAATAATATTTCATTGGAAAAGACATGCCAAATTTAAGTCATCTTATTGAAACATTGAGAGTGCAGTCTTCAACATCAGATCTAAAACCAGAATTTAGCCCTGCTGAAGTAAAGCTTATGAGTGATGCTGCACAAATATGGCGTCCTAAATTTAAAACCATTATATTTTCTGGGCGTGATGCAGTCATGCTTGCCTTTTTTAGAAGTCCAGAATTTAAAATGCTTTGCGAGTCTCCAGGATTAATAAAAAAAATCATAGCGGCGGAAAACCATTTGAGTCAATTAGATAGCGCTGTTTATCCTAGAATGAAGAGTGATTCCATAAGTATGACTTTTGGCTCCATTCTAAAACATGGCTTACCCATGGTTGCCAGTACAGATTATTTACGCATGGGCACAGAAAATACCGACCATGGTATACCGATTGATAGGCCAGATGCTGATTGGTTCCGATTATCGGTAGCCGAAAATAGGACGCGACGGTACAACAATAATACATTGCCCGCCCTCCAAGCAATAGCAACAGAATTTGGGATTGGTGCTCAATTTAACCAAGATACGGTTGAACCTGAATGGAAAAGAAATTTTAGCGCACGTTGGAGTTCAATAAGTCAGTTTTTGCTATTATTAGATGATTCAACAAGAGGTGCAGTGGTTGACGTGCCAGACTACGCAAATACTTCAATGATTGATCAAGCCCATTGGTGGATGAGAAACACACTTGGTGGCCAAGACAGTATTGATCAGGTAAGTGTTGGGGATTTTTTTCGAGAGCAAAAACCTTCTGAGAGAGGTGCGCAGAAGACCTATTCAAAATTTTGCACAATACCTGATAAATATCCACAATTGGATGTGTTCACTGATTTTATTCTGCAAGGCCAGTTCTTATTGGATGAATGGTTTGGACATATGGTGAGT
>JBIIJL010000054.1:0-14959 GCA_044233795.1 Legionella sp.
TTGGGCATCTTTTGCATTCCAAAGCACCCGCCGTTTTGACTCTCCACATGTTTTTTCTTTGCCTGAACTTATTGGATTACTGCTCTTATTCTTAACCCCAATCGGCGTCATGGGGTTGTATACACTCTGTTTTAAAAAGATGACCATCTCCTCTCTTCATTCGCCTTCGAAAAAATTTTTGTGTACCTTCACACTGATCCCTTTACTTTTTTTTGGCGTGTTTAGTTGCTCACATGCAATTAAATTCAATTGGATTGGCCCAAGTCTTCTAGCTACTATTCCATGGCTTGCCATCCTTATCCAACAATCATTGAAAACCACTCACCCACGTTGGGCAGAGGGTTGGAAAATGACCGCGTTGTTACTGTTGATAGGATATTTCGGGGTGATATTTAACCTTATTACTGGAACACCTAATATTGTCTACCAAGCATTATTCACCAAATATATCGCTTGGGATGATTTAACCCACCAGATCAATCTCTTAGCAAGTGAGGCCTCTCAACATTTATCATTACCCACAATGATTGTGCCGCTCGATACTTATGGAGTCAGTAGTGAATTAGCGTTTTATCAAGCAAAATTAATTGCACAAGGCAAAATAACCCAAAGTTATCCAGTGATAGGCCAACATATCTTTGGCAAAGAAAGCCTCATGTACCGATATTGGTCCACACAAGAGCCTCTGATAGGCCGCGTGGTTTTGGTAATATCAAATAATATCGACCAATTTAAAGAACCAGGTATAATCAATAGAACCCAAGCTATTTCACCCATACAAAACATCATGAGCCACAGCCCTTGGTTGGGCTCCTCAGTGTTACCATATTATTATCAAGTTGTGAAAATGAAAAAATAATTCAACACACCTGATGATGCCCTCAGTGATCAAGAATAGACAAAACTCTTAGGTAACGTTCCTAAAGTTAGGACTAATCGACCACCTCAGATGAGCTTTTCTTGTTGGAAAAAATTACTTTTGAATACATAAGATAATTTAACACTGACCCGAACATCATCCCGGAAATAATGATAAGATTTTCTGTAACAAACCCATGCCCAAATTTGCGTATCCCCAACGCCAACCAATAACTTTGAACACTTACCATAATTGCTGAATATCCCAGGAACACCAGAAATGATTTAAAGTTTTGAGCCAGTGAAACCTCACGATGATCATTAAAGGTAAAGAGATGATTCAATAAGAAATTGTTTGTAATAGCAAGCAGTACCGCACATTGGGTCGCGGTGATTGGGGCCACATGTTCATAGCGAAGTCCATTATAGACAAAAAATTGGATTAGCGCCCCGGAAGCACCCACCAAACACATTTTAAAATACCGTTGTAATTCGTAAAATCTCAACTTCAACAACACGCACAAGGAATCAATAACACTATTGGCAGGCAACTTGCTTACCCCTTGTTCCCTATCAATAAACTCAATTGGAAATTCAACAATCCTCGCTTTTCCCTGATGCAGCAGCCATAACAATTGTAGTTTGTAGGCATAATGATTTGATAAAAATGTCCTGGGTAACACGCTCGCTAATACACGACGATGCGTAACTCTAAAACCACTGGTGAAATCTTTATATTGATAAGTTAATAAAAATCTTGCGATATAATTACCGACGACTGACAATAATTTACGGTGAAAACCCCATGCTTTGGGGATAGATCCCCCTTTAACATATCGACTGCCAAGTACCACATCATGCTTATCAAGCATCAACAGCATGGGCACTATATACTTTGGTTGATGAGAAAGATCAGCATCACATTCGATAACAACATCAGCTTGCATTTCATCAAGGGCAAAGCGCATAGCTTGCAAATAGGCGCTGCCTAGCCCTGATTTTTGTGCTTCCGTTTTTAAATGTAGTCGTGGGTAGATACTTTTGAGTTTTAGAACCTTGCTCGCCGTTCCATCTGAAGAGTTACTATCAAAAACTAACACATGAACATCATATGAAAGCAACGAACTGGTCTCTTGAAAAATCATCGCCAAAGTTTGAGCAATCACAGCTGATTCATTATACGTAGGGATGATAATAACAACCTTTTCTCGGTTCATGAAGGTACAATCCTTAAGGCAATATTCGATAAATACGCTAACAAATCGGTCATTATAAAACAAAAACATGAAAGGTTGTACCGAGTTTGTTAATATGGATATTCACTTAATCGATTGCATCCAAATGACTTCAGGTTCAACCATACTTTCGGTAAGCCAGCTCAATCGCCATGTTCGCTCTTGGTTAGAACATGAGATGGGCGATGTTGCCGTAGAAGGCGAGTTATCAAATCTTAGTAAACCCACATCGGGGCATCTCTATTTCACATTAAAAGATGCAACCGCTCAAATTCGTTGTGTTTTTTTTCGTAATCGTCACGTTGGTGATATGTTTAACACCCTTCAAAATGGGCAACATATCTTACTAGAAGGAACATTGAGTTTATATGAAGCGCGTGGTGATTATCAGCTCATTGTCGAAAAATTACAGGAAGCAGGATTTGGAGATTTATACCGACAATTTGAATTGCTGAAAGTTAAACTAGAGACTCTTGGATTTTTTGATGTTAAAAGAAAGAAGCCACTACCCCGCTTTCCTGCGTGTATAGGAATTATCACTTCAGCAACAGGTGCTGCCTTACGCGATATTTTAACTACATTAAAACGACGCTTTCCAATTGCACAAATACTACTTTTTGCCACCGAAGTTCAAGGTAAGCAAGCAGCTTCACAAATCCGCCAAGCAATCCTAAATGCCAACGAAGACTCGCGATCCGAGGTACTAATCTTAGCCCGTGGTGGTGGCAGTATTGAAGATTTGTGGGCATTTAATGACGAAACATTGGCTCACACCATTGCCAATAGTAAAATTCCCATCGTTACAGGCATCGGTCATGAAACTGATTTTACCATCGCAGATTTTGTAGCAGATCTTCGTGCTGCAACACCAACAGCTGCTGCAGAAGCAGTAACCCCGAGCAAAGACGAATTACTGACTTTGTTAAAAACGCTAGAGTCAAGACTCATCATTTTGATGACGAAATTGTTAGAGCATCTTAAGTTTCGAATAAAGCACGGCCTTGAAAAGCTCACATCGCCAAAACAACTCATCAGTACCTATTGGCAAAAACTTGATTTTTTAACCCTACATTTTGAGCATGTCATTGAAGGGCTATTAAGACAAAAAAAGCAAACGCTGCAAGATCTCCTCAACCGGTTGAATGTAAGGCATCCCAATACTCTACTCAGTCAACAAGCGTCAATCCTTTATCAACTTGAGCACCGGCTATTTATCGAAATAAAACAGCAGCTTAATGATCAAAAACAGCAGTTCTCTCGAACAATTGCAACTTTACATGCCGTAAGCCCCCTCGCTACCCTTGACCGTGGATACGCTGTTGCAACCATCAATCAACACGTACTGATGGATAGTCAAGAAGTAACAATAGGCGACACCGTTAATATACGTTTGGCTAAAGGACGTCTTAAAGGCACCATTGTCAGCAAAGAAAAGTAGCTATTTTCCACTAAATTAGAGTACATCATCATGATTGACCAACTCATTGCAAGTCTTGATTTAATCATCCTGCAAACCAAATTAAATGCGGATGTCCTCACACAACTTATGATTGTATTATGGTCATTTTTCATTGCCACCCAACTCTCTGGCAAACGCCTGCTTTTACTAGGTATTATGCCAAGAAAAATCTATGGTTTACCTGGAATTGTATTCGCTCCATTATTGCATGCCGATTTTAACCATTTATTTTTTAACTCAATTCCGCTACTTGTGTTAAGTAACTTTTTATTATTACACGGCATTCATTACTATTTATATGTCACACTCTTAATTACGCTCATCAGTGGGGGACTCATATGGTTTTTTGGCAAGCCCGGTCTTCATATCGGCGCCAGTGCAGTAATTACTGGGTTCTGGGGCATATTAGTGAGTGACATTTATCGCGAGGGCACCCTTACTGCGATTATTCTAGGCGTGATCTGCATTTACTATTTTGCAGGTATTTTCTTCGGCATTTTCCCTTCACAAAAAGGGGTTTCGTGGGAAGGGCATCTATTTGGCCTGCTCGCAGGGTTTGTTACAGGATATCTTGTGCATTAATCATCATGTTTTCAACCTTCTTGAGGTTGGCATATATTGCGCCTGCTGGAGAGAATCAACAGGCTTATATTTCATACGATTTTAGCTGCTTCTTTTTAATAAATCAGCCTTGGTCTTGAACACTGCCCCATCAGACCAGGTTTGATTGGGCGAGATAATGACAAAATTCACTGCATGTTTTGTGTCAATGTTAGTTAGTTTATATTGATCGTTGACTTTAACCCGAAACAAATCGCCTCCTTGAGCTTCGGTCTCATTGCCATTGATATCAATTTTGGCGCGACCTTTGGTGATAAGAGCAAGTTGTTCAGAATCAGCTGTGATCAAACCCGTACTATTTTCCGGGGCGGTTTTTTTGTAAAGAGCATACATTGCGATTTGGTAAGATCCAAGGTTCTTAACAGTGAGGTAATTTGAGTTGTCGCTAACAGTCTGTATAAATCCTAAAATTGCTTTGCGATCTTTAGCTGATGACATTGCTGGCTCAGCACGCCCATCCATTGGCGTTAACATCATTGCCAACAAAACGACACTAACCCCCATATACATCTTATCTATCCATTTCATTATCTCTCTCCTGGGTGATATCGATTGATATTTCGATCGCGAACTTATTAAAATTCACGTACCAGTATAACTGAAAAATTTTTTTTTAAACTATGCTTTGATAATTTATTGTATACTCTCCAACCTTTAATATTTCTCGTTATATCATCATGGTTCATTCTGTTCTCCTTAAAGCTCAACAAACGCCTAAAGAACTCTGGGGCCAATTATATGGCAGTAGTCTGGCATTAGCCCTTGCAGAGTTTTGTGAACAACGACCTGGAGTAAAACTTCTCATAGCGCGAGATATTCTTAAAGCCCGTGAGCTCCTTGAAGAACTCACTTTTTTTCTACCTCAAAATGAATTACGTCAAGAAATAATGCTTTTTCCTGATTGGGAAACACTTCCCTATGATCAATTTTCCCCGCATCAGGATATCGTTTCAGAGCGCTTGTCAACGCTTGGTCGTATTCAACAATCGCAACAAGCAATAGTCATTACTGCTGCAAGCACTCTCATGCACCGCTTGTGCCCGACAGAATTTATCACTCGTTTCGGATTAGTCTTGAAGGAAGGACAAACTCTAGAGATTGAACACTTTAGGCAACAGCTACAGCAAGCAGGCTACCATTGTGTTAACCAAGTATTAGAGCATGGCGAGTATGCTGTGCGAGGTTCCATCATTGATCTATTCCCTATGGGCAGTGAATGGCCATTTCGTGTTGAACTTTTTGACAAAACCATAGATAGTTTGCGTCGTTTTGATCCAGATACGCAGCGCACCATTGAGAAAATTACCGATATTCACATCCTCCCAGCACGAGAGTTTCCCATCAACGAGGCGAGTATCAGCTTATTTAGACGTTTGTTTCGAGAGACCTTTTCTGGAAACCCCAGTATTTGCCCTATCTATGAGGCTGTAAGCGAAGGGCGTTGCCCAAATGGGATTGAATATTATCTCCCACTATTTTTTGAAAAAACAGCGACTTTTTTTGATTTCTTACCACAAGATTCTTCAATATGCTTAATTGACAATATTGCGCCGGCCGCTGAAGAATTTTGGAGCGAAGTTACCTCTCGATTCGAACAGCGTAGTTACGATATTACGAGGCCTTTGCTTAAACCTGCAAGCTGCTTTCTAACACCAAGTGAGTTATTGGCCGCCACAAAGCAATATCATCGCTTACGGATTCAACACGTTCCTTCAACAAACAGTGGGGCAGTAGTTAATTTTAATGTTGATCAAGCCCCTAAGTTTCCTGTAGTCCGCCAGGCCTTAAAACCAATGGCGGCACTAGCCGATTTCATCGAAAGCACCCCTAACATCCGCCACCTATTGGTCGTAGAAAGCGCCGGCAGACGAGAGGTTTTACTAGATTTGCTTAAAGCATGCGATCTTTTCCCCAAGAATCAATCCTCATGGGAGACATTTCTTGCCGATTCAACCCCCATCAATATCACCGTAGGCCCCCTCATTGATGGAACACTACTCAATGATGCCGCAATTTCTATCATCGTTGAATCACAGTTGTTTGGCGAACTTCGCGCCCCATCTGAAAAAAGTGGGCAAAAAGCAATTGATCCTGATCTTATCATTCGGAATTTGGCTGAACTTCACGTGGGCGCACCCGTAGTACATCTTCAATTCGGTGTAGGTAGATATCAAGGTTTACAATCAATTGATGATAATGGCGTACCCAACGAGTTCTTGGTTTTATCTTATGCTGGTGAAGATAAAATTTATGTCCCTGTGACTTCACTCAATCTCATTAGCCGTTACACCGGGGCTGATGCTGAACATGCCCCGCTCCATCGACTAGGTAGCGATCAGTGGCAAAAGGAAAAAAAGAAAGCCTTAGAGAAGATTCATGATGTAGCCATTGAACTTCTCGATATTTATGCAAAGCGTGAGGCAAAACCTGGTCATGTGTACCATTTTGATCCTATGGATTATCAACGATTTGCGAGTGGCTTCCCTTTTACCGAAACAAATGATCAGCTACAAGCCATTTCAGAAATCATTAAAGATATGCAATCTCCACGCCCTATGGATAGACTGATTTGTGGTGATGTAGGCTTTGGTAAAACAGAAGTTGCAATGCGAGCAGCCTTTATCGCCGTACAAAACAACAAGCAAGTTTGTGTACTCGTCCCTACAACCTTACTTGCGGGTCAACATTTTGATACTTTTCGTGACCGATTCGCCGAATTCCCCGTCAACATTGAATTATTATCACGTTTTCGAAGTAGCAAAGAATCTTCTGGTGTTGTCCAGTCCCTCGCCGATGGACGGGTTGATATTGTCATTGGCACCCATAAATTGTTTCAAAAGGATATCCAATTTAAAAATTTAGGGTTATTGATTATCGATGAAGAACATCGTTTTGGTGTTAAACAAAAAGAACACATCAAAGCAATGCGTACCTTCGTTGATATCCTGTCCATGACAGCAACACCAATCCCACGCACACTTAATATGGCAATGGCAGGTATACGCGATATTTCACTCATAGCAACACCCCCAGCCAAACGATTAGCCATTAAAACCTTCTGGCAAGAAAGAAATGATGGGATCTTACGTGAAGCAATTTTGCGCGAAATTTTGCGCGGTGGACAAGTATTCTTTCTGCATAACAACGTAGAAACTATTGCTAGAGTTTGCCAGGATATACAAACCTTGGTACCTGAAGCTAAAGTACATCTTGCCCATGGGCAAATGCGTGAGCGAGAGCTTGAGCGTGTCATGTCAGATTTTTACCATCACCGCTTTAATGTGCTGGTGTGTACAACCATCATCGAAACCGGCATCGACATTCCGACAGCCAATACTATTATTATCGATAGAGCTGATAAATTTGGCTTAGCTCAATTGCACCAATTACGTGGTCGAGTAGGGCGTTCTCATCACCAGGCCTATGCATACTTACTCACGCCAAATGAAAAACTTCTCACACCAGATGCTCAAAAGCGCTTGGAAGCGATTGTCTCTCTTGAAGATTTAGGTGCGGGTTTCACTTTAGCTACCCACGATTTGGAGATTCGCGGTGCAGGTGAATTACTAGGGGAAGATCAAAGCGGTAATATGCATGCCATTGGATTTAATTTATTTATGGAGATGCTCGATAGAGCGGTAAACGACTTAAAAAGTGGCAAAATTCCTGAACTCAATGCACCTATGCATCAAGGCCCCGAGATAGATTTGAGGTTAAGTGCGATTATACCCGACGATTACATCGGCGATATTCATACTCGCCTAATCATCTATAAACGAGTAGCAAACGCCAAGGATAAAGAACAACTTCGCGAACTTCAAATTGAAATGATTGACCGCTTTGGCCTGTTACCTGCTCCTGTGAAACATTTATTTCTTATCACAGAGCTTAAGTTTTTAGCAAGCCTGCTTGGGATTCTTAAAATAAGTGCATCCGGAGTACAAGGCAAGATTGAGTTTAGTGATAAACCTGTTATTGATGCCAAAGTGCTCATCGACTTGATTCAAATACATGCTAAACGTTACCAGTTAGAAGGCCCATCAAAACTTAAATTTATAATTGATAGCACGAGCAATGAAGAACGAATTTTTGAAATCACCCAGTTATTGCAAAAATTATCCGGCTTTAACCATCTTTAGAGCACGAAGCCATCCTTGATAATCAGCTTCTATCGACAATGGATCACCCCCTGGAAATAATTGCTTCCCGAGAATTTTTCGCTCTGAAAAAATCTCCAAGCCATCAACCGCGCCAGCACCAAGTGCTGCAAGCATAGCAACCCCTAGAGCGGTCGCTTCAATGTTCTCTGGACAACCAACTGCTATGCCACACAGGGACGCTAGGAACTGCAAAAACCATTGATTTGCTGCCATCCCACCATCAACTTTTAATTGGCTTGGTATAATGCCGCTATCCTCTCGCATACAGGTAATCACATCGCGTGTTTGATAACATACGCTCTCTAATGCAGCTCTTGCAAAATGTGCTCTATGGCTAGTTCTAGACAAGCCAATAATAGCGGCGCCAGGAGTTGATAACCAATGGGGTGCGCCCAGACCAGTAAAGGAAGGAACCAAATAAACACCCTCATTGCTCGCTAAACTTTGCGCTAAAGTTTCAGACTCACAGGGCTGCCTTAAGATCTTCAGCTCATCACACAACCACTTCACCGTTGTACCGGCATGATATAGACTACCCTCTAACCCATAATTCGTTTTTCCTTGTATCTTATACGCTATTGTCGTCAACAATTGATGTTTTGACTGTACGGGCTTGTCACCGGTGTTTAACAACAAAAAACCACCTGTACCAAAGGTAGCTTTTACCATCCCATCGGACAGGCATCCCTGACCTATCAAAGCCGCTTGTTGATCGCCAGCCACCCCTGTGATAGGTATCGCTGCGCCAAATAGCTCCTTTTTGATATGACCAAAATGAGCATCACAAGCTCTAACTTTTGGCAATACTGATTTGGGAATTGAAAATAGTTGCAATAACTCATCATCCCAAGCTTCTTTATGTATGTTAAACAATAATGTTCGGGAGGCATTGGTTACATCAGTTAAATGAGATGCACCACCTGTCAATCGCCAAATTAAAAAGCTATCGATGGTGCCAAAGGCAAGTCGATTTTGTTCTACCAGCTCAGCCGCTTGTGGGACGTTGTCTAATAGCCAATGTAATTTACTTGCTGAAAAATAGGAATCAGGATGTAAGCCAGTCTTTGCATTTATCATGTCAGCCTGCGCTGCTAACGACAAACAAAACGTCTGCGTACGCCGGTCTTGCCATACAATCGCAGGAGCTAGGCAGTTTCCTGTTTGTTTATCCCAAATCACCGTGGTCTCACGTTGATTTGTCAACCCACAAGCCATTATATTCTTAACATCAACGGCTGAGACAACATCACAAATGGAGGTCATTGTTGTACGCCATATTTCCTCTGGATCATGCTCCACCCAACCGAAACGTGGATAAAACTGAGTTAGTGGATGTTGACTGACTCTTACTAATTCACCTTGCAACGAATATAGCATCGCACGAGTACTTGAGGTTCCTTGATCAATTGCAAGAAGATAATGCATTGTCGTGATCTAACGTTGAGATAAAAAAGCTCTGTTTCATTTTGTGCCGCCTACTGTCAAGGCATCAATTTTTAAGGTGGGCTGCCCCACACCTACTGGGACTGATTGTCCATCCTTACCACAAACACCAATACCCGCATCAAGTGCTAAATCGTTACCTATCATGCTGATTTTTTTCATCACTTCAGGACCATTCCCAATTAAAGTCGCACCTTTTACGGGTCTTGTCACTTTACCGTTTTCGATAAGGTACGCAACACTCGCTGAAAATACAAATTGCCCTGAAGTGATATCAACTTGCCCACCACCAAAATTAACAGCATACAAACCTCGCTCAACTGAGCGAATAATTTCTTGTGGATCATGATGACCTGCAAGCATATAAGTATTGGTCATTCTTGGCATAGGCACATGTGCATAAGATTCACGCCGACAATTTCCTGTAGGTTTCATCCCCATTAATTTAGCATTTAGTTTATCTTGCATGTAGTTTACAAGCACACCATCTTCAATCAATGTTGTACATTGTGTGGGTGTACCTTCATCATCAACCGTTAAAGATCCGCGCCTATCAGTCAACGTTCCATTATCGACAACCGTCACGCCTTTTGCTGCTACTTGCTGCCCCATTCGTCCAGAAAATGCTGACAACCCTTTTCGATTAAAATCCCCTTCTAATCCATGACCTACGGCTTCATGTAATAACACGCCTGGCCAGCCGGGCCCTAATATAACAGGCATAGTACCTGCAGGTGCATCAATTGCATCTAAATTGATCAAGGCTTCACGAACAGCCTCGCGAGCATAACCCAATGCCCTTTCTTGCTCGATAAAATAATCATAACCAACACGCCCACCACCCCCACTACGTGCTGATTCACGCCGGCCCTTGTCTTCAACAATGACACTCACATTGACACTCACCAAAGGCCTAACATCAGCAATCATTTGACCTTGGAGACCCGCTACCATAATGACCTCATAGCAACCGCTTAAAGACGCATTTACCTGAATCACTCGCGGATCCATTTTTCGCGCCTCTTTATCAATCGCTTCCAATAAAGCTATTTTCTCTTGCTGACTCATCCCCTCAATTGGGTTAATACCCGGATAACAAACCACAGGATGATTTGTGATTTTAATTACTTTTTGAGAAGGAGCTCCGGTAAATGCAATCGACCGAGCGGCATCAGCAGCCCTCTCCATAGCTTGAAGTAAAATATCATCGCAATAGGCATAACCTGTTTTATCACCACTAACAGCACGAATACCAACACCTCTATCGATAGAGTAACTGCCACTTTTCACTTCAGAATCTTCCAAAAACCAAGATTCATAACTTGAACTTTGAAAATACAAATCAGCATCATCGACATGACGTGTGATCATTGAATGTAACAATTTATTAATCGCAGACTCATCGATTGAAGCAGGCTTTAATAAAAGCTCTTTGGCAATAGCCAGTGATTCGGTCATATGGTTACCTGTTGTGTTTTAAAGTACATGATGATCATTACATGGAAATTGCTGCCTTAATTGGCTAATTTTCGACAAATCAATCTCAGCAACAACCAGACCTGCACCTTCTTGATAAAGACCTGTTATATTACCCCAAGGATCGATGATCATACTATGGCCATGTGTTTGCCGCCCATTATCATGAAAACCACCCTGGTTAGGGGCAAGAACGTAGCATAAATTCTCAATAGCTCGTGCTCTAAGTAATATTTCCCAGTGCGCTTGACCAGTTACAGCAGTAAAAGCGGAAGGAATGGAAAAAATCTGCGCGCCTTTTAATTGCAATTGACGATAAAGCTCTGGAAATCGCACATCATAACAAACCGATAATCCAATAACACCTACTGGTGTGTCAACAACCGCAATCTTAGAACCTGGTTCTATTGTCAAAGACTCTTGGTATACTGTTTCATCGTTTAGAGCAACATCAAACAAATGAATTTTGTCGTAGCGTCCAACACAAACACCCTTGGCGTCAAACACAAGTGAGGCGGCTCGTGCTCGTGACCCCGATGACTTGATAAAGATTGTTCCTGCAATCACCCAAAGGCCAAACTCCTTAGCCAAAGCGCTGACTGTTGCTTGGATTTGACCGTCTCCATATTTTTCAGCCGCCTGCAGTTTGTCTTTTTTAGAATCTCCCATCAAAGCAAAATTCTCAGGTAAAACGATAAGTACCACCATTTTTTCAGATGCTTCAATAAAATACGGGCGAAGAGCCTCCAAATTATTTTTTACACTCAACGATGATACCAATTGTAAGATTGCAACGATTGCCATCGTAAATACCCTCAAGCTCTTTAATACAAGCTAGTGTAACCCATTGATTACTAAGGCTCAAAATGTTGCGAAAATGTTCTAAAGTGCCCACGTACCGTGGCTTCAAATATCATTGAAAACCTATAGAATGACACTTTCCTGGACTAATCTTGCTCTCACTTGTTTCTTGCAATTCATCAGGTTACACTTGAAAATTACGCAAGCAACCCTAAAATGTGTTAGAATATCCTATATAACCTATGGAGTTATCATGAATAGAAACAATGTTTCAGTATTAAGCAGGGGCACCGAATCAGCTCTTGCCACCAACAAGGTATTGAGAAATACTTACTTACTTCTCAGCATGACTTTTATGTTCAGTGCTTTTACAGCTTACATGTCTTTTGCATCTCATGCGAAACCACTACACCCCGTTCTGCTTATTGTCGGGATGTATGGCTTAATGTTTTTGACCAACGCCCTAAAAAACAGCGCCTGGGGATTGGTTAGCGTATTTGCATTCACAGGCTTTATGGGATACACCATAGGCCCCGTGTTGAGCTTTTATATTGCCCATTTTTCAAATGGTCCGCAGCTTGTCACAACCGCATTAGGTGGAACTGGTCTCATTTTCCTAGCGCTTTCAGGCTACGTACTAACTACGCGCAAAGACTTCAGCTATTTGGGTGGATTTTTGTTTGTGGCTGTGATGCTCGCATTTCTTGCAATGATTGCTGGCGTCTTCTTACAAACCCCCGCAATAATGCTAGGTGTTTCAGCAGCATTTATCTTGATTTCATCAGGATTGATTCTTTTACAAACCAGTGAAATTATTCATGGTGGTGAAACGAATTACATATCTGCTACTGTGTCTTTGTTTGTTTCTATTTATAACTTGTTCATCAGTTTACTGAATCTCTTAGGTGCTTTTGGAGGCCGCGAGTAAAACGAGTATCTCCTGCTGGCTTGGGTTTTCTAGGGAACATCATGAAAACACCGAGCCAGTTTTTTTAGGTAACGTCACTAAAGTTTATTTCAGTTTTCTCACCCTTAATCTAAGCACAGATTTTTCAGCCTACATCGATTTGCCCCCTCTACCGCGCTAGGATTTTGAGTAGTATGATATGATAAGGCCGCTGCAAAACCACCAACCACAATGAATAAATCTGTCATTCCGCAGTAAACTGGATAATCATGACAATTTGTTTGCAACCAACAAAGTATGATCATTTGCAAATCAACACATGGCGCTCAAATAGCTTTATCTATAAGCTATTTGCCTTGTAAACAGTAAATAATTAAGTTACTGCGGAATGCGGGATAAATGCGCTTTCATCCAAGCAAGGTGTCTTGCCCGATGGGATTCAATTGTTTGTGCTAACCAATAAGCAAACAGTCCATTTATCGCTTTAAATAAAACATGCTCACTCACAATCACCGTGGCGGTTGTGATTCTGGCTTTACCGTGTCGCATTTCGCCAACCGGTAACTTGTTTGCCAATGCCTTCCATTAAACCACTTAATGCAGCTTGCTTTTTTATGGATAACAGCTTCATGTCTTGGCCTACTGTGTACTTGTACTCTTTGGAAAAGTCTTTTGTGTATTCGAATACCTTGAGAATCAATTGGTAGATATCCCGGTATACGGGTAACGCTGTGTGTAACACCATTGGTGCATCCTAAATAAACGCCCCGCTTCACGGGTACCATAAGGTCAAAAGAAAAGGAGTAAAGGTCTAAAGTGTTAAAGCCCGAACACACCTAACCAACAGGGTGTTGAGGAACTTGGCGAGGTTGACCGGAGCGCAGGCGGGGGAAACCTCGCTCCATGCAGAGAACTCATCGATCTCGGTAGAGCTCCAGTAGTACCCAGCTGCGAAGCCACCAACCACAACTTGATTGGTGCAAAGACAAGCAAGCTGGTTTTGAGCCGGCAAGAACCAATCGGTATATCCCCCGCTCGTATATTCGCTGCAAACTCCAGCCGCATACGTATTGATAGCCTGAGCTGGAGTAAGGGTTGCAACAATATTCGCTGTATTGGTAGCGCCATCATCAACACTTTCTGCATTGGGTAAGTTGCTGCCCCATCCACCCCACTGTATCGGGCTCAAAACGTCATTTGCGGTCGCTGCAATCAAATTTAAATAAGGCGCTCCGCCAAGACACGCAACCGTGCCACCGCCGTATGACTGGCCAAGCACAACCGCTGACACCGGCGTAATATTTAAACTTGCCGACTGAATAGCAGATTGATAACACATCTGGCTATCTGGCTGCCCGTTGCTCCCGGTTATGCACACCTCAGGACCATTGCTAATAGGTCCTGTTAATCCATTGCCGGGGATAACCAGTGTTAATGTGCACGACCCATTATCTCCGAGTGTAAAGGGATTGCTGCAAACACCTGCGCCTGTTGTCGTTTGGGTAACACCAGCAATAGGCTTCATCGCAAGCGTGCGGCTATCACCTGAAACATTTGTTACCCTGTAACTCACCGTTGCTGTTACATTGGATGGCAACGAAATCGTCGTGTTCGTTATCGGAACAATCGTCCATGGCACATCCGACCAAGAAACTCCGCTTGTCAATAAAAAAATAATGCCCCATACCGATAGTCTAGTGCACAGCTTTTTGTGCATGAAATGTCCTTATACGTGGTAATAGTGGATGATCAATTGGATGCCGTTGGTGTAAAAATGATTCAGCAATATCCCGTTTCCTAGCGCTTGACCAGGAGCTGCCCCTAACTGGTTTTTACCCCAATCGGCAAACTCATAGCCTATCCCCGCACGCCAATGCGCATTGATGAGCGTGCTCACGTAATTTGATGGTAATTTTTTCACAATAAATGATGGATGATGTGTGTAAAAAATGGCATCCATGCCAAGTTAGATAATCAAAATGGTGGATCATCTAAATTT
>JBIIJL010000100.1:0-6480 GCA_044233795.1 Legionella sp.
GGCTGCTTACTCTAAGCAGAAAAATAATAACTTGATATCAGGAGGGAAAAGTAACTAATTTTTTTTATGGGTGACCGGCAAAGATAATTGTCGTCAACCGGCAAAGATAATTGACGCGCGACACGAGGGTATCAATTTTATTCACGAGGTTATTTCTTACGGCTTCATTATTCGATTTTGATGCATATGAATAGACCACTTGATATTGATCAAAACGCGAAGGCACCGCGATTCCTATAGGGAATTTGGGTGCTTCTTGTTTAAAATGGTGCAAAGATCCTTGGCTGGTTTTATGGTAAAGGTCTTCCCATAATCGCGCCTTGCCCGCCAGAAAAAAATCGGGATGGAAGCTGGCATCCAATTGCCAAATATTTTGTTCAATCAAATTGTATTCAATGGATGGATGCGAGGAGAAAAACAGTAATTCATTGTGACGGCTCAGTAGCGCTATTGCCATATAATCGATCTCAAGATGTCCAAGCACTTCACGAAATATCCTTAAAAGCGTTCGATAATGCCCAAACAATAAGTCTTTCGCTTGTGGGTGTAAATTTACTTCTGTACAACTCAAGTCTGCGACTCCTTCCATCGATACACTAACCGCTCACGGTTTGTTTATTGCGCTTTTCTTTGAAAGAAGCAATCGAACTAACAGCCAATTCAATAATTTTTTGCAAATTTTCTTTCGAGGTATTTATCTCACGAACATCGTGGATTAACTCCAGCACGAAATCAGCATAATCATCCGTATTTCCGGTTTCCTCTCGATACAAATTATAACTTTTTGTTAAAATATAATGGAGTAACTCATCGTCAATAGCGTTTGGCTGATGCGCTATCTTGAGTTGGTCTTTTTCACCAAAAAGCAACCAGCCCGGTGATACATTGAGTTGGGTTGCAATACTCACTATTTTTTCATAATCAGGGAGTGCATCACCGCGAATATAGCGTCGACAAATCTGCTCGGAGGCACTGGCTAATTTTGAAAGCGTCCTCATACAAATGCCGCTGGGAGATCGCGAAGCAACATACCCACTGGTCTTCATGGCGATAATTAATCTATCTGAAAATTCTTTGTGCTTTCCTGCGCTCATTGCAACTGTCTCCCTGAAAATAATTAAATAAAATTATCATATAATTCAGTATCAATCAATTACATATTAAATATTTATAATATTTTCACATATACACTGATTGATATTAATTTGAATAATGAATTACTATTGGTTTCTTGTTTATGTTGTTTTTATAAATAAAGTATCAAATAGAGTTATAGTGAGTTGTGTTATTAAATAGCGTCGGAGATGTAGACATGGAAAATCCCAATATACAAAAGTTATCTCAGCAAGTATTATTCATTACTGATCTGGAACAAATTATAGGTCGTAACCGACTAACCTTAAGGCGCTGGTGGTTAGAGGGTAATTTCCCCGAGCCGGTTAAATTAAATGGAACCACTTTGGCTTGGCATGCTGACACAATCAATGAGTGGATTCAAAAAAAGATTAAAATTATCGAAACTAAAAGTAATATTTAATTTTTATACAAAGGGGCCGGCATCGGCCGGCTTGTTGCAGTATATGAAGCATATTAAACCATTAGTGATGCCGAATCATTGCCGAATCATTGCCGAATCATTGCCGAATCATTATAAATGATTTTGCGGAGCTTGTTACTTATGTTGATGAATGTCGATAGACCAAGTTGTTGTTTTTGTGGTTCCGACCGAAGAAATTACTCCTTTGTCTCTTAAGTTAGCTAAATCGTACCGCAAGGTTCTTTCTGATGGGGGATCTTGCATTTGTTGTCTAATGGCATGGGTAGACATTGCATTTTCGGTGCTAAGAATAGCAATAATTTCTTTTTGTCGCGGGGTCAATTGTTCAAGCCAGGCTTGATCTGGTTTTTGTATCGCAGTACTCATTGCCTCTTTGAAATTGAAAGCAGTAGAAAATCCACCTGAATACTCTTCAAAATCAGGTTCTGGCGTGCCATTTTCTCGGCAATACCCAGCCATACGCAGAGTCCCTGTACCCCAGCCCTCTACCAAGCCTCTTTGATAGAAAACGGTCGCAATGATTTTGTTTCTTGGAACCGAGTTATGTCTTTTTTTTAAATCGTCGATTGTTAATTTTTTAGATAACTCGCCAGCATTCCAAATTTCCAACCGATTATCATAGACCGCTAAACTAACGGTTGAGGATTCCGTGGTGTATTCGCGGTGACTCAGTGCATTAATTAAAGCTTCTCGTAATGCTAAATTAGGGACAGCGGGTTGATCGATGCGCTGCATCCGATTAGGCTCAAAATAACTCGCAATAGGTAAATGGCGCTGCGTAAATGCTAATGCTGCGGCAACCAATTTAAAAGCATTGCCATAGGTACGTTGGTTATCAATAAAATCACCTAAATTGTCATTACCCCTGAATCGAGCCATTCTGATCATGCATTGAGAGTAGTCGGGGCAAACCTCTTTAGCGAATAAAACCACGGCAGCATTAATCAAATGACCATGTTGTATCAATTCTAATTTGGTTAAAATATGCTCAATATTATAATCTAAGACTTCAACGCCAATTCTGTTTTTGGCGATGCCATCTCTAATGGCGCTCTTGATTTCCTCATGATCTAGATCGTCAATCTCATAGCCGTAAGCAGGCTGTTTTTCCCAAGAATGATTTAATTGTCCCCGATTAACAATGAGTTGCTCGTAACGATGTTGAGTCATTCTTTCTGTGCTTGATTGATTCCGCTCAAAAGCGCGGCCATCGTAAGCATATGGAATATGTTTACCGTATAACACCTTGATGAAAATAATTTGTTTCTCTGCAGTAAGATCCACATAATGTACTTCTATCTCTGGTTTAGGCTCTATTTTTTTAATTTCGCGGGCAATTTCTTGGCGAGTATTGTCTGTCACCTGTTGTCCAACGGGTTGGCCCTTATCAGTTACTCCAAGCAAAATAATGCCGCCTTTGTCATTATTATTCAAAAAAGCACACACTGTTTCAAAAGCAGGTTTTAGTTGTGCAGTAGATTTTTTGAATTCCAAATGTTGGGACTCACCTTTTGTTATTAATGCTTCAATTTGCTGGAGATTCATAATTTACTACCTTTCACTGGAAAACTGATTGGATACGAGGTTTCCATAATCGTTCATGTCGTTATGCTGTTTTTTCAACTCAATAGACACCACATTATTTTGCAATAAGCTTTCAATGTAGTTAGCCCATTGGTTTAATGCCTCTTTTCTCTGGGGCAACATTTCATTTTTATTGTATGTAGCCATAATTTTAGGCATTTTATGACCGAGACACTTTTCAACAACGACCGGATCAACATGTAAAGCCTCTCCCAGTTGGGTGGCGAATGTACGACGCAAATCATGGGCAGTCCAGTGTGGAATACCAACTCGATCTTGGATGCGTTTTATTGCTTTCGCTATTGCTTTTTCATATACAGGTCGCTGACCTTCTGCACCGATTATGACATATTCTGCGCTACTTTGATCTTTCAGCTCCAGCAATAAATGTTTAGTCATTTCGCTAAGATGAATTTGCATGACGATGCTTGTCTTAGTCCGCTCAGCCGGAATAGTCCATAAGGAATTGTTAAAATCAAATTCAGACCAAACTGCAAGTCTAATTTCACCGGTACGAACGCCGGTGAGCAAAATAATTTTAATGGCATTTTTTATTTGAGTAGAAATGCCATGTTCGTCACTATCAAGAAATTGCCAGATAGTTTTTATCTCATTGACTGACAAATGTCGCTCTCTTGGTTTTTCAATGCCACCAATGTCTCGTGAACGGATATTCATTGCCGGATTATGAATCATTTCTCCCCGACTAACAGCATAATTAAATGCTTGTTTAAGTGCGGCTAATACTTTATTGGCGTGTACGGGTGCACCACGGGCAACAATCTTATCTAATGCCAGGGTGATTTCTCTTGTTTTTAATTTGTCCAATAGCTTATTACCTAGGAGCGGGATAATATCTGCTGTAATCAATTGCTCAATTTGTTGAGGTTGCGCACGGTGTTTTTTTATATAACTGTTGTACCAGTTCACCATTAGATTTTTTACAGTATTATCTGCTTGATGTTTCTCTTCCTCAACCTGATCTTGCGGGTTGATTCCCTCCTTACGTAGATCGCTCAATTCAATAAATCGCTTTTTTGCAGCAGATAAACTAATTGTTGGATAATGACCTAACGTAATAAAATACCGTTGTCCTTCTATCCGGTAGCGGTAAAGCCAAGTTTTTAGTCCTTTAGGCGTTACTCTAATGCCAAAACCTCCATCTCTGAACTCTTCATAACGCACCGATTTGGGTTTTAGCGATTTAATATAAGCATCAGTAAAATATTTTTCCATGGTCAGCAACTCGAAAAAGGTGTACTTCTAGGTGTACTTTTAAATGTTCTCTTATGAAATTAAATGAACTCATTTGAAGTATAACACCATTGTAATTATATTCAATTACAATGAGTTATGAATGTATTTGATATTAAATGATATTGATATATAATGGTTGTTCTAAGCATGGTGTGCTAGTGGTCGATGGTTCAAATCCTTCCGTCCCGACCAATGAAATCAATGAGTTACGAAAAAAAACGGCTCTTTCCCATTTGCGGGGGAACTTTCTCAAGCACATAGAACTCTAACCCTCGTTCTGTAATTTTCAAAATTTCTAAAGCCATAAGCTCTTCTTTGAATCAACTTCATCTTACGATGAAACCCTTCTGAAATCCCATTCCACCTTATGTCTACGTACCTGCAGCACACTCATTTCCCCTTTCCGCCATTCTCCCCCCTTCATGATCAAATACAATCCAATATGTATTATAATTATAATATGGATTAAGTTAGGATTAGCTTAAAGTGGAATCTAAAGAAGATAAAAACGGAGGCTTTCTATCCAGAGCCACTAGCGCTGTTAGGGCGGGAGTGTCTCTGGCTGCAGGTGCTAGATCAGCAGCTCTTGGTGCAAGTGCTAGGGCTGCAAGCGTTGGGGGTTCTGCTTTAAGTAGCACGGCAAGAATGTTTTATCAAGGGCTAACAAGTTCAGTGCAAACCTACACTGTCATTAAAGATGCGGTAAGAACTATTGGAATGGCTGCACCTACTGTGGAACAGCGAACATTTTCCAGTACACGAATTAATGAATTGCTGAACACTATGGAAGTTGATCCTGAGCTTAAAGAAAGTATTATGACTAATGTGAGAAATACTCGAACTTTGCTCGAATTAAACCGGACAATAGCAATGTTAGAAGTATTTGACCGACACGGATTGAAGGGTGAAGCAGCAAATCAGTTCTTTTTGGGTGGCCATTTTCGATTAAATGATGGTGCGGGATTATTCAGGGAGTTAAAAGCACTTGAAGGTGCCGAGACTCGTTTTTCTTCTCATTTTGCAAATTATCGTACGGAAGAGCTCGGAATTAGTGCTGGCCGAATTTTACCAGAAGTGCTTTTTATAGAAACCGTTCAAGATGGGGAGCGTTATTCTCATTTTCAAGTAGAAGCTTCTCCTTGGCGCGCAATTCCGGGGGGAGGGGTGAGAAATTTCATCCCTACACTGCAAACATTGCAAAATATGGAGCACATTAGCGATTCTGTTATTTATTTTGCTGCTAAAAAACTGTCAGAATATCGGCACGATACCGTTTATAATCGATCCAATTACGGCTGGTCTCCTTACGCAGACGATAATCCCATTATAACGATGGATCAAGTTTCAGCACCTCGAGTAGAAGCGGTTGCAGAATTGGACCATTTACTCGATGCAGAGATTGATGAGCCTGCATTACAAGTACAAGCAGAAGAGGAGCTTGAGGATGATTTGGAAAAAAAAGATGATTTTGATCATATACTCATCGCCATTGTAAGTACTGGAAAAATGATTTGAAATAGACTAAAAAATCGGCATGAGATTTCAGGATATCAATGAAGATCAAAAAAGTGATTTAGAGTTACGCCATCGCTATGAAGGGGATGAACAAATTCGCGATAGAATTAAAGCTGTTTTATTGAAAAGTGAAGGCTGGAAAAATCGACAAATTGCCCCAGCCCTTAGGTTACATGAAGAAAAGGTAAGAGAACATTTAAATGATTGGTCAACAGATGAGAAATTAAAGTCTGAAAATGGCGGCTCATATAGCAAATTTGATAACAACCAATCACGAATTATTGATGCACATCTTGAAGAAATCACCTATACGAGATTGATTTTTGCGTTTATGTTGAGAGGTCGTTTGCGGCCAGCTACACGATATCAGGGATGACAAAATGGTTAAAGAATCATAGGTTCAGTTATAAGCAGCCTCAAGCTTTTCCAACTAAAGCAGATCGTGTAAAGCAAGAGGCTTTTCCCGTCCTACCTGGATTTAGTAGCTGATACGCCAGTGAGTGAACCTATCCTTTTTATGGATTCTGCCCACCCTACAATGGCAACTAAAATAGTGTGTGGCAGGA
>JBIIJL010000125.1:0-3885 GCA_044233795.1 Legionella sp.
ATTAAAAGAGGGGTGGATAAACCTATTGCTCAGACCGCATCAAGGACACGAGTGAATGTTATGGGAGCAATTGAATTAGCTTCAATGAATGTTATTAGTCGCCATCCTGATTATGTTAATGCAGAAACTACAGTAGCCTTTTTTGAGCGACTGAAAACTGCTTATCCCAGCACAGAAAAATACATATTATCCTGGATCAATTGGGTTACCATCGAAGCCAATTGGTCAAAGATTCGGCTTTACATCTGAATATCGAGTTACACTATTTGCCGTCATATAGTTCTAATTTTAATCCAATAGAACGCTTGCGGAAAGTGATGAAAGAACCGGTTAGAAATAACAAATTTTTTGCTTCAGTGAAGGAGTTTCGTGATGCAATATCAGAGTTTATTGACACAACCATATCGAAAATTGCACAGTCCCACAGAGGGCGGATTAACGATGACTTTCAGACTATAAAACCACTACCTTCAAGTTGGATGGGTATAGAGTATGCTATAATGTATATATTTTGATTTAATTGGTTCAAACCTAACAACAGAGAACTATTATGCCATTAACACAACAAGAAATAATTAAATACTTAAATGATACACATCAGAAACATCATCCACAAATTCACGAGGCGGAAACTTGCCGTGAACTATTGGCTTTTACAAAAAAAATTTATATGGGCTTAGCTAAAGGCGCTCTTTTACCTACAGGAATAGCAGAGATAACAACTGCGACTAGTGCTTTACTCTCGCGTTATAGTTACAATTTAATGCTGTATCGCGGGTGTTTAGCTGATTTATTTGCAAATACAAAAAAAGTGCATAAGGATTATCTTGATTATGTTAATGAGGATAATATTTATTCACGTACGCTTGCTTCAGGAAATCCTTTTTTGCTAAGAAGCCATTTTTCTCGGTTACAAGAAATGGTATATCATTCAAAAGATTACCCATTATTACCTATAGACTTTGCAAAATTGAATGGTGCCCTACAACGATTTCAAGATATGCATATAGCATCCCTTTCACCAGCACATTATGCAAGATTTAAAACAATGCTTAGTAGTTATGGTGATGTTTTATCAGCACAATTTATGGAATACAATTTGCCTGATGATAAAAAAAATCCCAAGCTGACCATCGGTTTATATTGCAAAGCAAAGGAAACTTTGCTTACCCTAAACGAGGATGAGATAGAACAAGAAGATAAAACCTCAGGGCAAGATGCATCCATCCTTTTATACGATGATCCGCATTTATTCCCCTCGCCTTCCTATGAAAATCTCGAGCAAACCATACAAAAAATTAATGACCTGATAAGTCCAGAATTTTCTGCAAGTAGAGCCCCCCAATAGGGTAATGAGCTGAGTTTGTTGATGTGATAGGATCAGCTATTTTTTCAAGGAAGGAAAAAAGGCTGTAGTTAAACGCCATTCTCAACTTTTTATGATTTGACCAACAACTCAAAAAGTCTCTAATGGGAGGCCCTATCCAACTCCTCTAATACAAGGGCTGCTAAACCATTGATGTCTTTGCGGCAATCCACGGCGCATGACGCAACATAAATCATGGTGTTCTCGCTCAGCTTTAACATGATAAATAACTCGCCAAACTAAACACCTGGGGTAATAAATCAAAAATATCCTCTATCAGCGCTTGCACCCCATTAGGCAAAATTAGACGTATACTCGCCTTGGCTTCGGGTTTTGTTGTTACAGCTGATTTTATGATAGGTTTTGCTTCGATAAAGGTTAGCTCAGGCTTGTACTCTTCGTCAGGACTTACGCAAACCCATCAAAGTTGATGGGTTTTTAAGCTATTAAGTCAAATAATTACGCAACAGACCTTTTTTATCTGGTAAACGGTTTCTTTTGTTTTATAAGCTATTTGTTTTATTTTAACCCAAACAAGTAATTCGCAAGCAATATGATTTCTCGATTTGCAATGTGGTTAAAACCAGGCGAATTCCTGAAATTTACCACAGGCGATCAGGAGCATCATTTAGTATGGATGGCTCAATATACGTTACCTAATAGCAAAAATAAAAGAAATAATCTACATTGTACGTTCCCAGCATCAACGCTCCTACCCATTTAGTCGGGCAACTCTGAGCATTTGTTACAGGATTATTATAATTCGTATAATAGGCAGGAGCATACATTCCTCCAAAATGAACTGCCTCCTTTACTGATTCATTGTGGGTTTTGTAGCACAGAAAAGCTGGGTAATCGGGAGAGTTACTATCGCTTCCGTAGATTTGAGCGATGCTATATTGAGAAGGACAAGAGCTAGCTCCAGTAACAGGATTTATTCTGGGTCCTGTACCTGAGTAGCTATATATTCCTCCTAAATCAAAATCGGCAGGTACGCCTCGCACATGCATTCGATAGCAATAGAACAAAGGATAATCAACGCCCGCCGTTCCCATCACCTGCTGACTGATATAACCTGTTGGGCAACCGAATGTTCCTGTCAATGGATTATTGTAGTTTCCGATTACTGAATTACCGTACATTCCGCCAAAATCGAGCTGGCTGACGGTTACGCGAGCAGTTGCTGTATCTCCTTTAGAGTCGGTCACGGTAAGGGTGTCAAGTCCTGGCTTGGAGCCGGTGTAGACGAACGTGGTTCCCGAACGTGAAAAGGAATTAATTGTTGCAGAATAGGTATAAGGCGGCGTTCCACCTGAAACGCGAACAGCGTCATTGGCATCAAAACTCAATGTACTGCCTAGGGCTAAGGTAGTAAACAGTGGCAGGATCCGCAATGCGCTTGCTGAGGAAGTTCCAGCAAGATCATATTGCCCCATGCTTCCATAAATCGAAAAAGGGGTGAATAAATTGCCAACTGGATAAACTTGAATAAAATAAGTTCCTAACGGAAGAGAATTTGCCGTTAAAGTAGCTGAACATGACTGAGGGTTAGAACTACTGATAATGACATTCCCTAAAGCGTCCAGCAACCGAAGAGCCAGGCAAAGATTATTACCTAGAGTGTTGGTCTTACTTCTGAATGTCGTTGCATTTACAGTGATCGTACCCCCTGCATTTGCCAGCGAAAAAAAATCAGACGTCCTGTAATCTTCGATAATTCCACTAAATTTAAAGTTACTGTTGGTTATTGGTAGAGGAGTTGCCGTAGATGCCGAATTGCCTGCACTCGGGTTTCTCAAAGGTAGCTTTTGAGTGATAATGGCGACTTGATCCTCTTGATTGTTAGCATTCGGGTAGTCCCCATTACAAAACTTAACAACGGTTTGAAAATAGGCGCCACCCATAATGCAGCCCCATGAAATCTCCCCAGAACCAGCACCACCGTAATAGGGTGTTCCATTGATGATGCCTTCATGATTGAGCCCAAAATTGTGTCCTATTTCGTGAGAAACGGCCGATGCTACAGCGTCTTCGTTACCACTCGCCAGATTATTGTAGTAGATCAATGCCGGGCTATAATATTGAGCATCAAAAAAATCAAAAACATCTAAATAGGCTATGCCACCAGCGCCGCTAGATGGCATAGGTTTACCATCAACTGTTGTATTATTAGTGATTAATGCCACAAGAGTAGATGAAGTGTAAGCGCTCGGAGCCTCAGTGGTCACATCGATTTTCCAAGGAGCATAGTCTTCTGCGAGCCTTGATCATATGTTAAAAACATTACAAAATACTGAGAAATTAATCAAGGTTTGCGTATTTGCGATGCTTCAAATACTCAGCATAATCAAACTTGTAAACTAATTCCATGTTATTTTTTAGCAAGGAGTTAAGTATTGTAACGATGAAGGGGCGGCTTAGAGTGACCTCTGTGGTCTAGACCACGGTCTTAAAAAAATTTAGGAGACTACAGTGCAACGCTGTACTACTTTATTACCACAGTAATAAATTAAGAGTAG
>JBIIJL010000114.1:0-4550 GCA_044233795.1 Legionella sp.
TAAGAGTAGCCCATCATACAAAAGAAAAAAATCAATTAAAATCTTCGCAGCTTCTGATAAACTGGGTAAATTAATGGAGTTTTGGTGCATGCCAAGTTTTGCATTTGTTAAGCTTTAATAAGGATATTACCTAATTTAATATGACATTCTTAAAAAGAGGAAAAGAATTTTTTAATCGTGGCTGTAGTGCCGGTTATGGTTTCTTAAAAACGAGATCAAATCTTCCGTTTATAGTGATAGTGATTGCAGCACTGCTCGGCATTTTTCATCTTTTTTCATATCTTATCCCATTTACGGATAATGCGTTTGTGGTTACCAATGTTACACCAGTAGCTGCTGATGTGTCTGGGTTTATAACCCACATTTATGTAAAGAATGGTCAGCATGTAAAGAAAAATCAACCTATATTTACCGTTTATCGAGTACCTTATCGTCTAGCTTATAATCAAGCGCTTGCGAATTATAAAGAAGGGATTAAACAGATTGACGTTTTTCAAAAGCAAATTAAAAGAACTATCGCACTCATCAAGGCAACAGACGCAGAGCTTGGCAAAGTGCAGTATGAGTTTGGCCTTAAAAAGAATCAATCAGTAGCGGAAGCTGTATCTGTTTTAGAAATTAAAAAACTCTCTTATGATGTTTCCACATTAACCAACCGACGCAATTCTTTGCGCCAAGAAGTACAAGTTCTTCATGCTGAAATTGCGCGCCAAAAGCATCGTGTGGCGAGTCTTAAGGCGCAAAAAGAGAATGCTAAAATTAATCTTGATCTTACAGTTGTGCGAGCGCCAAGGGATGGTGTGATAGATAATATGTATGTCTCAGAAAACACGCCAATTAAGATTCATCAACCGGTATTTTCCTTCATTGATACCTCCAATTACTACGTCCAAGCCAATTTCAACGAAACTGATTTACGGAAAGTTCGGGTAGGAGACGATGTTTACATCCTGTTACGTATGTATTATTTTGATAAAATATTTCATGGCAAAGTTGTTAATTCACTTTGGGCTGCTGAGCGGCAACATACTGAACCTAAAAGCCAGATCCAACTTGTGAAAAATGAGAATGAATGGTTGCTTTTGCCGCAACGGTTTCCAATACAAATCAAGATATTAGATCCATCCCCTGATTATCCCTTGAATCCTGGTGCGAGTGCTTATGTCTATATATCTACTAAAAGATAGACTAAATGAGTACGACAAATATGGCATACATCGAACCAATGGGTTTAAAGCAGTCTATATTCTAGAGTTAATGTTGCTTTTTGAGCTTATGTCTTCTATGACACAGCCTTATTTTTATTATTTTTTTGTGGCAATCACGTGTTTGAATGCTGAAGTTGCGGGAAATTCACTCAAACAAAAATATCAAGTGTATATTTTTAGTATGGTTGGCGCGATGTTATTCATTTTCATTTTTGATGTTTTTTCAATTCACCCACTATTGTTTCTTTGTGTGGTTTTTATTTTTAGCGCAGGCCTGTACTATTTCATCCTCTGCAAATATAACTATCTTTTACCAGCAGCGCCGTTAATTCTCGGATTGGCGAGCTATTCTTTGTTGTATGTTGATGTTGATAGGACAAGCAGTTTGTATGCTGCACTCAATCACTCAATGCAAATATTTTTTGCATTGAGTGTGGTATTGCTGGGTTTGCTGGTTTTTCCGAAATCATTTTACTATGCAATTTGGCGCCGAGCGTTTTGTGATGTGATGAATCAATTGGCAAGTATCACTGAGAACATTATAAAAAACGAGACGAGGACGATAAGCATTTCTACGGGGATCATCATGATGGAGAGATATGCAATGATGTTGCCTAAGGATAAAAAATGCTTCAGGCGTTTGAAAATCACCAGACTGACGAGCCAACTGGTGTTTTCGATGTCTTATTTGCTGACCTTTCGACAGCTGCTCAATATTGATTCGATGAGGCGTATGCATCATTATTTTGTGATATTAAGTGATGTGTGTAAAACCGATCAACCGATAGCTATCACTGAAAATGAAAAGGCCCACTTCTATGAGACAAAGGAGCTTGAGGTCATGTACCGTTTAATTTTAAGCTGGAATTCTCTATGTGGGTACTGAGTATGGCCCAAAGGAGAAGCTACCGGATGCTGCGTGGTTTCCAAATTAGCCTGGTGTTTACAGTGACTATTTTTCTACAAATGTGGTTTCACTTACCTCGTGCAGGATGGGCTGGTTTTGCTGTGATGATGATTTATGCAGGTTTTGATAATGGAACTTGCATTGAGCGGGCTTATCAACGATTTTTTGGGCTATTGTTCGGGTTGTTATTGGGTTACTGTTTGTGGTTTATTGGGCATGTTGACTACCGAACGATCTTTTTCATTATACCCATACTTGTTTTTTCAGTGTTTTTTTGGGCTGGAACGGCGTTTGCTATTCCAACGACATTCACTGTGGCAAGCTCAATCATCAGTTTTGGATATTTTAACTCACAGTCAGAGTTTTTAATTACCTTTTTTTTGCTTGACTATGCTATGTGTACCATCATTGGTTTCTGCTGTATTTTGGTGTTTGAGCGTTGGTTTAGTCATTATGGGATGATGGTGCGTTTTGTACGCGATGTTCAGCAAGACGTATTCAACCACATGTGTGAGTTAGTGGATCTTGTGAATCACGAGAGGATTTGCCGGGTGGATTGGATTAAGTGTTCAGGACGCCTCGCGGCAAGTATGTTTGAGATGGATAGGTTGATGCAAAACAATGAATTCTTAATCAATGCTACGAATGCTCTTGGGGATGAAATATATCAATTTTTTGATTTATCACACATTTTATTTGTGCACCTCAAAGCGCTTTACATTGCGAATTATATGGCTCGTAATAAAAAAATTGATGATCAAAACGTCAGAATTTTAGTTCAAGAAAATTTGGTCCGATTAAATCAATTACTCACATATGATGGGGGTGATGCTGCCTCTTCAGAGGGAAAATATGCCGAGCTTTCGTGATCTCATCTTGCTTTTGTCTGTACTCCTAGCAGGTTGCTGGTACCATAATCCTTATCATAAACCTACAGTGGAGGTGGTTAACCGCTGGTCTGTGAAGGATCGCTATATTCAACAAACCGATAATAAAACACTACCTTATCTTGCATGGTGGCATGGTTTTAATGATCCAACCCTGAATGGGTTGATTGATAGGGGGCTCGTTTGCAATAACACTATTAATATGTCACGAAGTAATATTGAAGCTGCCGAAGGTGAATTGAAGAAAATTCGTTATCAGTGGATCCCCGACCTTGATGCTTTCATGGGGTACTCTAGGAATCCTGCGACTGGATTTCCTGGTTTGGTTGCTGTATTGATTCCTTTCTACACCATGAATATTTTTCAACAAATCAGAGAGCAGCGGCAAGCAAAATATGCACTTCAACAAGTTAAAGCTGAAGATGATGCAATCAAACTGACGGTTATTGCACAAATATCAGCCAGTTATTTCGCCTATTTGGCTGAAAAAGAGCGTGAGCATTTAGTGCAAATATTGACTGATGACTTAATCAAACTCGCAAGTATTGCAGAAAAAGTATATAAGGATGGGATAAGTTCAGATATCGATCCCCAAGAATTATATAGCCAGGCAAACTTGGCTCGTGGGGAGTTAGAGGTTATTCTGCAGAATGTGGTTGTCAGTCGCAATGCGTTGCGTTTTTTACTTGATCAAAATCCTGGTGAGATCAAATCCAACTTGACGTTTATCGCAATTCATAACGACAAACTCATCCCAAGCTCTCTCCCGTTAACTGTGTTAGAAAATCGACCCGATATGCGCGCTGCTGAAAACCGCTTACGAGCATCGAACGAAGGTATTGGCTTAGCCGCAAGCCAGCTGTTACCAACGTTACAATTAGATATGATTAGTGGGCTTGCAGCCGGAGATAATCGATATATTTTGCCGCAAAGAACGGTACGTTATAACGACCAATTATTTAAGATATCGTTTCTTAAATTTTCTGTATTAGGTGAAATTGAAAAAGCTCGCGGATTAAATAAAATGTCTTATTACAATTATATTGACACGTTGCAAAGGGTTTTAAAAGATACAACCAATGCCTTATCGGCAAATGATCGGTTGACCAATAAATTAAAAGAGACCAACCGCGCCCGTCAAAATGCCGCCAAAGTCCTTGATTTAAAAAGGAGATTGTATGAACGTGGTATCTCAACATATGTAGATATGCTAAAAAGTAAAATCATTTTGGACAGAGTTAACATCATCCAGAACCAAGATAAATTGCAGGAACTGTTGAGCATCGTTACTTTATACAAAGAACTTGCAGGCGGATATCTTGCCCCACAACCTAAAGTGTGTGATACACAAAGTTGTCAATTGCCTTCGTTAAGCACTGAGGGTTAAGGTGGCTTTTTTCAAGAAATCATGATGGCGGTGTTGTTGAAGGGGTTATGTCCGTAAAATGCTGTAAATTCGGGATGACAAATTAGGAATTGAGTCATCGCTAAAATTCGGTACTATTGAGTTGTCAGTAACAATAACAACCGAGGAGAATAGCGATGACG
>JBIIJL010000126.1:0-3817 GCA_044233795.1 Legionella sp.
GTTGTAAACGTTTTGTGAGGCGGTCGTAGTTGTCGAGGCTCGCTGCGATTTCGGCATCGTGCCGATCGACTTTTTTCGCGATGCCTTCCATTGTGTCGATCATCTGTGTTTGTTGACTTTCGACAGTTGTGAGGCGGTTGTCAATGCTTTCGACCGTATCTTGGAGATCAAGAATCATTTCTGTGTGTTTATTTTGAATATCTTTTACTTCTTGAATTTCTTCTTTGACAATTTTGCGTGTTTCTTGCTGGACAATTTTTCTTGTTTCGGTTTGAATAATCTTTTTTGTTTCGCGTTGGACTGTTTTTATAAGCATTTTTTCCATCGCCGAAAGGAGTGCCGCGGTTGGTTTTGTGTGTTGGGTTGTTTTTGACATATGATTACTACAATAGAATAAGAGTAGGGTGGTAAGAGAGATCATAGCACAGGGCGACCCGGTAGAGTAGCGGCGAAAAAACGCCGTCTGTGGAGAGTTTTTTTGACGGCAAAAAACCGCCAGAATCTGACCCTGCTTGAAACATCTCGTATTATTCGCTACACTGCCGAAGCTGTATTTTGCAGCATAGGCCGTTTTAGCTCAGTCGGTAGAGCGTCACCATGGTAAGGTGGAGGTCTCGGGTTCGATCCCCGAAAACGGCTCCATATGAACACACGAGAAGAGATTAAGCGTTATATCAATAGTCAGCCCGATGCAAAGCGCGATGACATGCAAACGCTGGATCGGATGATTCGAACGCTGCTCCCAAAATGCAAGCTCTGGTTTTTGGACGGTAAAAACAGCGAAGGGAAAATCGTTTCTAATCCGAATATTGGATATGGATTGCAGACCATGAAGTTAGCCGGTGGAAAAACGAGGGAGTTTTATCAAATTGGTTTGAGCGCAAACACTGCTGGTATTTCTGTGTATATTCTTGGTATTGAAGACAAGAGATATTTGGCGAACACATATGGCAAAACAATCGGCAAGGCGAGTGTGAGCGGGTATTGCATTAAGTTTAAAGCACTGAAAGATATTGACGCTGACGTGCTTGGGAAGGCGATTTTGGATGGGGTTGAAAAAGGTAATTGAGTTATGTTTTTTAAGAAGTTGTTTATGAGTATAAGTTTTAAAATAAAATAAAAATTGAAGCGGTCGATTTATTTTGTGGATTCATGGGATTGACCTACGCTCTTCATGAAGTGAATATAGATGTTTTTATCTTGATGTTCCAGCAATTGATTCAGTGCGACAATATAACAAGCTTGCTTATAATACTGTATCGAAACTTGTGTGCCTTTATATTGGCTTTTGAAGTTTTGCTAATCGCTGTTAAAAGACAAGGGTGATATATGCTCAAGCTATGCAGCTGAAAAGCTGCATGTGTCAATTAACGAGAATCCGTTGAACGATTTGTTTTAAAGCATTAGGGCTGTATACTAACATACAGCTCTTAATTGAGTAGTATTTGAGTATGGGAAAATATGAGTGATTCTGATAAAAAAAGTTCTAGTGTTAATTATCCAACAAAACTGGCATTATTTGTGCAGTCAGCAGGTAGATGCTCGTTCCCAGGATGCAATAATGCCCTCGTTGTGAATGGTGTTTTTATAGGAGAGGCTGCTCATATGTATGGTGAAAGCGATGGGGGTCCACGCCCTGATCCTAATATTTCGGTCGCCGAGCGAAATAGTTTAAAAAACCTAATTGCTTTATGCCCAAATCACCACACATATATTGATAAGGGAGACGGAAAACACTTACCTATTGAAGACCTTGTAGTATGGAAAAGAGAAGTTGAAGATTGGGCAAAGGATATTTCCAAAAGCCAAGAAAAAATGCGTGATATATTGCAAATTACTTTTTCTAAAATTGAAGAAGAGTTAGATTTAGGACGGGCAAAATCAGCTCAGCGTTTAATTGAGGCAATCCAAACTTTTGTAGCGTTATTAAACGATGAGTCTGTAAGTGATGAGGTGGATATGTTACGAGCAAGAACCTTGCGTCGCCTCGAAAAAACCAAGGATGCCGTTGCTATATATGAATCTCTTTGTCTGAGAAGCCCGAAGAATGCTCGACCTCACGTACAGCTTGCTGAGGTAGAGTGGGACATGGGAAATAAGGATGCTGCAAAAAGACATTTATCAGTTGCGCGTGAGATTGAACCAAATTCTGATGTGGTTCGGGTAGTTGGGTTATATTTTGACTATCGCTCTTCGGTTGAGATGTCTGATGATGATTTAGATTCTTTTGTGTTACCAGTGGATAAGAGGATTTTATCTAGTTTTTACCGTTTAAGAGCAATGATATCACATGATAAGGGTGATTATGTTAATGCAAAAATGTGGGCTGAGAAAGCTGCCTATACGTATGCGTCTTTAGCTAATTTTGGAATCAAGGCACTTATATTAAAACAAGAAGCAATGCCAATGGTGAATTTAGGTGCGACTGTACTAGCCATTGTTCAAGTTGAGGAGTCAATTGATGCAATTGGGGTAGAAGGGTCGCGCCAGGAGCTTTTTAAGAAGTTTAGGATATTAGAAAAACAGCAATCAACGAATGATGTAAAGAGTATTGAAGGCACTATTGATTCAATTGTAAGCCTGATAGATGATTGTGAGTTTGATATTCAAATAGACGCATTAATAACGGAGTTATTGGCAGTATTTGTGGTAAATGATAAACAGTTAAAAGCCTTGACTTATTATATAGCAAGCGCTGATATGAGGCCTTCTATCAAACTTGTAAAACGAATTTTAATTCAGTTTTTATTGCGCAATAAAGAATTAACAGACGGAGCATTATTTTTTGAAAAAGTGGATAGTGCTGAGGTAATATCTTTTCTTAGTCAGCTGCAGGACTCTGGTGATATCACACACGCTGTACAATGGTTGATGCATGATTTGGATTATGCGGCTGAAGTATTCATGGTAGCGGAGCGGTATCGCAATCTGAGAGTAAAAATTATCGAGCAATTGCCAGATGATTATGAGAATAAGCAAAAACTGTGCTTATATCTAGCTGCAGATGAAGGCTTTTTGGACGAAGAAAAAGTTTTAGAAGGCTTCCATTTATTGGATATCGAAAGCCTAAATCGCCATGAATTGAAGAGATTATTTAAGATTGCACTCCAATTAAATTTATGGGAGTACGTATATAAGATAGCTTCTAATCTATCATTAAATGAGCAAGATACTTACGTAAAAGCAGATTTAAAAAATGCATTATTTAATTCAGCACTGCATTTAAAAAATTCGTCTGGCTTAGTAAAAATAGGGCGTGAAATTTTATCTGATAATATTATATTAAATTTATTTAACTCAGAGAATAAAGAAATCATACTTACCAACATCGTCTTGGCATATATAAAAAGAGGGAACTATGCTGACGCAGAAGAGATGATTGATGAATATGGTGATTTACTACTATCTTTCAATGCAAAGGTGTTCGTAAAGGCGGAGTTGTATGTCAAAATTCAGAAACCTTCTGAAGCGCTAAATGTCATAATTGATGCTGTACTTGGGCTTAAATCACCAAATCCAGAGCAATACGCGTCTCTTTTTTTATTGTTTGTCCACATAGGAAATTTAATGCCTGATTTTAATGCGGATTCATTGTCTGTAGTTAAGGAGGATTCGTTTGTGCAGTTTACAGAAAAGAATGATTGGTATTATGTAGGTGATGGAGAAAGTTTAAATCTTACGAGAATTTCTTCGAGTAGCCCAGGTTACGCACAGTATCTTGGAAAAAAAGTGGGAGAGAAGATAGAGCTGCACAACGCGTATTCACCTCCTCATAGTGTAGGTACCGTGAAACGCATATTAAATATTGATGGATATA
>JBIIJL010000127.1:0-3780 GCA_044233795.1 Legionella sp.
TTCTGGCAGCAGTTCTTTGCCTACGGTAACATTGTAATCCGTCATCGCTATTCTCCTCGGTTGTTATTGTTACTCACAACTCAATAGTACCGAATTTTAGCGATGACTCAATTCCTAATTTGTCATCTCGAATTTACAGCATTTTACGGACTCAACCCCAATTTAAACAGAAAATCTTATCTTAGAAAAAAAGCTTTTTTTTACAACTTAGAGCTTATTTAATGCGATTAGGGCCTAAACTTTGGGAGGAGAGATATGCTTATGAATTAAGAAAGATAGCCATTACAAAACAACCCATGCGGGCTTTGAAGGCACAAAGCTTGACACTTTACTCTCGAGGTCTTTTCAGCCTAAATCCCTGGTTGCAGGGCTTGAGTCTCGAGCGTTCTTTGGAATTGAATTTTGTCGGTCATTTAGAGTTGGTAACCACTGATGAAGGTATTAACAGTTGGAAAAATTTGGCTTGTGAATTTATAGGCTCATAAAAAATGTTGTAAACCCTCCATTTTTAGTGTCAAGCTAAACTAGAGGTTTCTGGGTGTATGTTTAATCGGTACTGAACAGGTGTCATACTATTTAAAGTCTGATGTGGTTGGTCTTTAACCCTAAGGTAATCACTTGCGGGTGATAACTGTATCAATTCGCGATGACGAGCAATGTTAATAAGAGCATGTGTTGGATCGATCACGTTCTTTTTCTAGCGACTCTATATTTTTTCGTTTTTGGGCTCCACTTCTCTCTTACCAGGCTGCCCACTATGCTACGGCATGAGTATGTATGCCAGGCTCAGGATTTTGTGATTCCTCTAGGAGATAGTGTCGGAGACGTGGCTTTGAGAAGAAGCTATGACCTATCCCATATCTAAATCCTCCATCAATCCAAAATCCTGGAGCTAACACAGTGTAGGCTGTTGCGTTTAGGGCAAACATTGCCAGCATAACTACAGCGACACATGAAATTTTCATAATCAAGCCCAATAATTTTGTATAAGTAGCAAATTGATTACATTGCTGTATCAAATCTTCAGCAGCAAAAATGTGTCTTTGATAATAATAAGCTAAGGCAATTAATTCGGTCGCCAATGCTATGCCAGCGAGGGTTAATCCTGGTAAACTGTAGGTCGGGAAAAAAAATATAGTGGCTAAAGCCAGTAGACCTGAGATTAAACCTGAAATGGCAGTGTATCTACTATTTTCTTTGATGGCCCGCTCCAAAATCTCCTTTAGCTCTTTCATACCCTCTAGACGCCACGCGTTATGTTTTATGATATGCGCTTCCGCAGCGCATCTGGTGAGTATTTGTGCTTCAATCTCAAGTGAATGCTGGGCACGCAAGGCTTGGATGTGTATGTTAATTATGCTTGCAATGGCTTGTTGGTATTCTGATGGTATTAGTTTATCTCCTAGGGCACCAAAAAAATGAGTCAGAGCGCTTTTTTGTCCAAACACTCCAAAACGAATTAGATGATTAAAATGAAGATCATTAATCGTTTTTAAGGCATTAACAAACTCTAGGTTTGCTTTTTCTGCCTCACCTATTAAAACAGGCTGGTACAGCTTATCTAGAAAGTGTAGAAATGATTCTTTGTCTTCTGAAATAGCTCGTTTGAGGTAGAGAACCTTCGTACCCATATCTACATCAGGATAATTTTTGATAGTTTCGGTGTAGCATCCTTCATCACCAATGAGGGTATCTAAAAATTCCATCTGGGCTTGGTTTATCATGGTTACTTCCTTACCTCTCCTAGAGTTGCGATTTGAATAAATTGAGGTGCACTAGATTGAATTGCTACATGCTACTTCTTTACTCACGCTGACTTGTTCAGGCTGGTTAGCTGCTTATGGAAAACGTATATTGTACAGTTTTATTCTTAACAGTCAATGTTTGCATCATATATTTCACCACACTTTCACCGCTAAATTTTCAAAAAAAACTGATAAAATTCCGTTCTTTTCAGTTAGATCATGTTATTACGATGAAAGCTACCAGCTTGCGAAAGGTGTGATGTCTTTTTGACGTAATATTATTGATCCCTCACCTTGATTAAATGACTGTTAACATATTCATTCTGGCTCAAATAGAAGCCTTTTAATAGGTGGCGGGGTCTATACTATTACGTCATCTATATGCTCAGCAAAGTTCGTTAGTGTATAGTGAATTTAGCTACTAAATAAATACTGGCAATAATCCAAGCGGGCCATGAGTACAAAGTGGTGTAAAAATTTACGGTAGGTTACTATGGCTTAACCAGTTAATCTGCCGTCCTTGTGCTCTTCGATGTGTGATCTATTTCTCAATTTAATGGGTTTTGCGTAAGTCCTGGTCCATTAAAACGAGATGTTTTGTATTGACTAACACGCAAAGAGAGATGACTTGAACGAGTTGAGCCTACTTAATGGTTAACCATGATAAATGGGACAAGCTAGCAGAGTGGATGGAAAAACTTCACATCAATGAAGACTCCCTCATCGAGAAATTTATTCTAGGTAGTGGTAAAGGCGGGCAGAAGCTACATAAAACAGCTTCAACGGTCTACTTGAAATATATTCCGTCTGGCATTGAGATAAAATGCCAGGAGTCTAGAAGCCGTCAAGATAATCGCTATTTTGCAAGAGTGCGGTTATGTGAAAAACTCTATGCAATTGTCAGTGATGAAAAAACCAAAGAACAACAAAGGGTAGAAAAACTAAAACGACAAAAAAAACGTCGCTCAAGGCGCTCTAAGCAGAAAATGCTAGATGAAAAATCGAAGCAAGGTCACCTAAAGAGCCTGAGACAAAAGCCCACCTCAGAAGAAAGATGATGCAACAAAAAAATACAGTGACGTAAACGTGCCTTGAGTGTGACCGCGCTCTGCTGTCCTAGGCAGTTTTAGGCCGTTTTTCGGTGATTTGATGCATCACAAGGCATTGATTTTAAATGTCATTCCGCAGTAACTTTCTAAATTAATTTTTTTAAAAAAATATTGACACGTGGATCTGATTTTGATCTATTACTGCTTTTTGGAAGGTAGAAATGGATGCATCACGTTTTGAAGTGCAAAGACTAGATCACTTGGGTTTGGTTGCCGGATTTTGTAAAGAAATTGGTCTTGAAGGGGTAATTAATCAACGTATGCCAAAAGAATCACACAACAGTATGGTTTCCAATGGCAAGCTTCTTGTTGCGATGATCTTGAATGGTCTTGGCTTTGTAAGCAGGACGTTACACATGTATCCAGAATATTTTTCCGAGAAACCGACAGAACGCCTGTTAGGCAAAGGTATTTTGCCATCTCATATTAATGAAGATGTCATGGGGCGACTTTTGGATTCTTTGTATGAGCATGGAGTCTCTGAATTATATCAAGAGATTGCCCTAGCTGTTGTTGCCTATCTGAAACTACCCTGTAATAGCCTGAGCCTTGATACAACAAGCTTCCATTTAGATGGACAATATGAGCGAGATATTGACTCACAAGCGATTCACATCACGCGAGGATTTAGCCGTGACCATCGTCCCGACTTAAACCAGGTTGTATTGAGTCTCATTACAGAAAATCAGGCTGGCATCCCCTTATACATGCAAGCAGTTAGTGGCAATGCGAATGATAGTGAAACGTTTAAAAAAACAGTTAAATCGCACTTAAAAAGCTTAAAAGAAGCCTACCATAACGCCTATTTTATTGCTGATTCAGCATTGTACGCAGAGGAAACCATACAAGCCCTAGCCGAACAAAATCAATTATTTATTACAAGAGTCCCTCAAAAACTGAAAGAGGCCCAAGCTAAAAAACGAGAA
>JBIIJL010000149.1:0-3755 GCA_044233795.1 Legionella sp.
GTGTGGTTGCATGCGGCAAGTGTCGGCGAAACGCAATCGGTGCTGACTCTTGTGCGCGCGCTGTTGCAATCGCACCCCGAGATTCACCTGCTCATCACCACCGGCACTGTAACGTCGGCGGCGCTGGTGGCGCAGCAAAATCTTGCGCGGGTCATCCACCAGTTTGTACCGGTGGATACGCCGCAAGCCGTGCGCCGCTTTTTGCAGCATTGGCGGCCTGACCTGGCGCTCTGGGTCGAGTCCGAGTTCTGGCCGCAACTGCTTTGGCAGGCGCAGTCAGCGCGGATTCCGATGCTTCTGATCAACGCGCGTATTTCGCAACAAACCTATGAGGGGTGGAAGCGTTGGGGACGCACCATTCGCAGCCTGCTTGCCGGGTTTGAGACCATCTATGCCGGCTCGGCGGAGGATGCATCGCGGCTGATGGCACTCTTGAATCCCTCCCCCTATAGGGGGGAGGTTAGGAGGGGGGCTGAACTTGCACAGTCTACCGAGGATGCCCCCACCCCTGCCCTCCCCCTATGGGGGAGGGAGATGCCTCTTGTGCACCAGGTCGGCAATTTGAAATACGACGCGGCACCCCTGCCCATCGACAGTAAACTGCTCGAGGAACTGCAACGCCTCACCGCGGGTCGCCCCGTCTTTGTTGCTGCCAGCACCCATGCGAATGAAGAACAATCCATTGCCGAAATACACCCCATTGCTGCGCAGCAATTTCCGAGGCTTCTCACCATCATCATCCCGCGCCATGCCCCGCGCGGCGATGCGATTGCGGCAGACCTGCGTGCACGTGGTCACATCCTCGCCCAGCGCAGCAAAGGCGAAGCCATCAACGCCGACACAACGATCTACCTTGCCGATACGATGGGCGAACTGGGTAATTTTTATGCGCTGGCGGATGTTGTCTTTATCGGCGGCTCGCTGATTGCCCATGGCGGGCAAAACCCGCTCGAGGCAGCACGCCTTGGCCGGCCGCTCATCACCGGACCGTACACTCATAATTTCGCCGCGATTGTTGCACAATTTGTTGCGCAGCATGCGATTTGCGTGGTGGCCGATAAACATGCCCTCGCCGATACCCTCATCGCGTTGCTGCAGGATGCATCGTCGCGCCAGCAACTGGCCAGCCGTGCGGCAGAACTGGTCGCACAATCGCGCGGCGCGAGCGCCCATATTCTGCAGCATTGCGATGCGATTCTGGCGCGGGGGCGGGCATGAAAACGCCGCGCTTCTGGCAATCGAGCAACGTCACCAGCAGCCTGCTATTGCCAGCATCGGCGCTCTATCGCCTCGGCGCATGGGCAGACCGCCGCCTCACCTCACCTCAGCGCGCACCGCTTCCCGTCATCTCGATTGGCAATGTCACGGCGGGCGGTGCGGGAAAAACACCAACGACGATTGCGCTGGCGGCATTGCTTCGCAACATAGGGCACACACCGCATATCCTCACCCGCGGTTATGGCGGCGCTGCCCTCATCGCCCATCGCGTTACCGATACCGCCAACGCGGCAACGGTCGGCGATGAAGCGCTGTTGCTTGCGCGCGCAGCACCCACCTGGGTGGGGCGTAACCGGTTGGCCTCGGCGCACGCCGCCCTAGCCAACGGCGCAACCGCTATCGTCTGCGACGATGCGTTGCAACATCATTCCCTGCATAAAGATAGTTCAATCCTTGTGATCGATGGCGGCTATGGCATCGGCAATGGCTTGTGCTTGCCTGCAGGACCGCTGCGTGAGCCGATCGCCGATGCGCTGAAACGTTGCGATGCGGTGATTCTGATTGGTGACGATGCGCAGCAACTTGCAGCGCAGATTTCTATTCCTCTCTTTCGCGCAACGCTGGAAGCAAACAGCGACAGTAGCTTCTTGCACAACGAGAAATGGCTCGCCTTCGCCGGCATTGGCCGACCGGAAAAGTTCTATACCACCCTGCGAAATCTCGGAGCACATGTCGTCGCCACACATGATTATCCTGACCACCATGCCTATAGTGAGCGCGACATGAATCACCTTGCCACCATGGCGGCGGATAAGAGCGCGCGGCTCATCACCACCGAGAAAGATGCGGTGAAGCTGCCGCCGCGCTTACGCGGCGCTATTGCCACCTTGCCGGTGCAGCTGCGCTTCGATGCTCCCACCGCCATGCAGCAATTCTTGTCAGAAAACCTAGAAAAATGCCGCATCGCTTGATTTTTGTGCCAAGGCAGCGGATAATGCCCGCATGAACCCCTTCACCATATTTTTGCTCGCATTGCTGACCCCGGCGCTTCTCTTCTGTGCGCTGTTTGTGCCGCCCTATGTAGCAATTGCGGGCGCATGCTACATCATTTACTGGTCGGATGCCAAGATTCACCCACTCGCAGATAAGCTCGATAACGTGCCCTATATGCTCGATGTCTATGGCAATCTCTTCACCCGCTGGTTAAAGCATCCAGAGGATGCCAGCGTTTTAGAATATTCCCTTCCACTCGTTGGCCTGCCGCTTATCGGCGGCATACTGGGCTTCTGGCTGACGGCTAAGCTTTCGCAAAAACTAAAAGATACCTTCCAGCTGACATCATCGCATTAGGCACTACTCATCGAATAAGCCTGGCTGCGGGGCAGGTTTTTTGCTGCGCGATTTGGATGGCGTTGCTGCAGCAATGGGTGCAGCATTTCCTGCCATCACCACCCGCACCCCATCATGGAATTGCAATTGCACCGACCCCTGTTCAGGCATGGCTGCAGCGGATGTCACGAGCTTGCCACTTTCCTCTCGTACCATTGCAAAACCACGCTTGAGCACGTTCATCACACTGAGCGATTCGAGCATCGCGCTCGCATGGTTCAGCTGCTGCTGGGCATGTTTCAATCGATCCGCAAGCAAGCGCGGGCGCAACCCGGCACTGGCACGCATCAAGCCTTCACGCCGATGGGCAAGCTGGCGTTCGGCGGCAGCACTGATACGCTGCATCAACCCCTGCAATGCCTGCGTTTTGAGTGCCACGAGTTGCTCTGGCCGTGGCAGCGATGCCGCCCATTGCTGCACCCGCTGCTGCAGCAATTCAAGGCGCTGTGGCAAAGCATGCTGCAACCGTTCGCTGAGGCTATCCAGCGTTTGCGCCATAGTCGCCACCAGTTGCTGCGGACGTGGCAACCCGCGCGATAAACCCTCCACGCGCTCTTTGTGATGCTGCAGCATTTTGCGCAAAGCAGCATTGTTGCTGGCTGCACTTTGCTCCAAGCGCGAGCGCAACTCGCTGCGCACCGGTACGGCCATTTCGGCGGCGGCGGTGGGTGTCGGCGCGCGCATATCGGCGGCGAAATCAATCAGCGTCGTATCGGTTTCATGCCCCACGGCCGAAATCAGCGGGATGGTGGAAGCCGCCGCCGCGCGCACCACCACTTCTTCGTTGAATGCCCAGAGATCCTCGATCGAGCCGCCCCCGCGCGCGACGATGAGAAGGTCGGGTTTCGTGATGGGCGAAAGCGGTGCCGCGGGGGAACCCTCCCTCCTTGCGGGGGAGGGTAGGGTGGGGGGGCGTGGAGAGAGTACAGAACTATCCGATACCCCCCCATCCCAACCTTCCCCTGCAAGGGGGGAAGGAGCTACAGCGCCCGCTGCAACGTCACTGGCTTGTGGCAGCGCATTCATCCCAGCAATCGCCGCCGCAATTTTTTCCGCCGCACCTTGGCCTTGCACCGGCACCGGCCACAGCAGCACCTCGACCGGAAAACGGTCAGCCAAGCGGTGCAGAATATCACGAATCACCGCAC
>JBIIJL010000128.1:0-3750 GCA_044233795.1 Legionella sp.
ATTGTAATCCGTCATCGCTATTCTCCTCGGTTGTTATTGTTACTCACAACTCAATAGTACCGAATTTTAGCGATGACTCAATTCCTAATTTGTCATCCCGAATTTACAGCATTTTACGGACATAACCAAAAAGGCTATTCTGGCAGTTGGGCTCCTTTTGGCACAATGGCAGGACTGTTACTTGCCTCCATCGCCATATTAGCTGTGAACTATTTAGTCAATACTTATCCGGAGTTAGAATGGATTGTCTGGCGCCTGCCGTTTTTTCTTGCGCTACTTGGTTCTTCAATTGGGTTATATATTCGTTTGTTTATCCCAGAAAGCTTAGAGTACATCATGTATTATGCTGAACATCCTAAGCCAAAATTTACAGGGCTATTTAAACAATCCTTGCAGTATATTGCAGATAACAAATTAAAATCACTGTATGTGTTTGCATTGAGCGCACTGGGTGTTAGCACCACATTCCAAATTTATATTTACGGCCCAACACAAGCTCACATTTATGGCCATTTCACCGGTCATCAAATTATTTTATCGAATATTATTTCCTTGTTTGTCATGTTAAGTGTATTTCCTATCATCGGAAGATTATCAGACATGATTAATCGTGAACTCATTGTGGTAGCAGCTGCTCTTGGTTTCTTGGCTTTAGCCAGACCTTACTTTCAAGCTCTTTCTTATGGTGGTTACAATAACTTAATTTTAATTCAGTCCTTAATATCAATACCAGCCGCGGCCTACTATGCAACAGTGCCCGTAATTCTCGCGGAAATGTTTCCCTTACATTTACGCTGCACTGTGTTATCCGTATTATATTCAACCACTGCAAGCCTAGCCGCAGGACTCACCCCTGTATTATCTTTGATGCTTTTAAGAAGGACGGATAGTTCTACATCACCCAGTTTGCTAATGGTGGTATTAGTGATTTTGGCGTTAACTATCATGTGGGCTCGGTATTTAAGAGATGAGAAAATAGAGACTTTATTCGATTAGCCTCTAATTTTCAGTCATTTTATTTCATTTATTTTACAGTTTTTTGCTTAAAAACAAGCCTACTACAACCGCCGCTAAAATACACTAGATTCCACCACCAAATGGACATATGTTTAATCAGCATTTTTTTACGTAACCGATAGGTGCTGTAATGCTTCAAGATGCCGAGATAGGAATTCATGCTAGCAAGAAAAACGGCTTGCTCTTGTTTTGTAGGTTTACCCGCGCAAGCAATGCGATTCTGTTTGGCAATAGCGTTGTAAAAATTACCTTTGATGCGCTTACCACAGGTAATACGATGTGGCTTAATAACCACCCCTAGAAATTGAAAGCCTCGGCTATAATGCTGTAAGTACATTTTTCTTGGGTGTAACGTAAGGCCTAATTGAGTCGTAAGAAAATCTCGGACGACAGGAACTAGCGATTTTAAGAGCTCCTTGCTCTCGTGAATCAGAAAAAAATCATCGACAAATCGCCCGTAGTACCTTATGCCCAAGTCATGCTTAACAAAGTGGTCGAAAATATTGAGATAAAAATTTGCAAAAATCTGGCTCGTGAGATTACCAATCGGCAAACCACAACCAGGCGCGGAATAAAATAAACTTTTGTCCGGAGGCAACCCATCCCAGTTTTGTTTTCTGCCTTTAATAAGGCAATTCTGGGTAGGGTTGTTATGTAATACCGTGTAGCAAAGCCATAGAAGAAGCTGTTTGTCAGCATGGACATAGCGTTGGGTTATGAAATGATGCAACTTTTTCCATAATAGCCTTTTGTCAATAGCCATAAAAAACCCCTGGATATCCAGGCGCAAAATATAACAATCGTGGGTATAATTGCTAGAACATTGACGGATGAAGCGGTTGGCGCGTTGGATGCCAAAATGGGTGCCGCGACCTATTCGACAAGCATAGCTATCGTATATAAAAGTACGTTCAAACAAAGGGTTCAATTTTCTGATAATCAGATGATGGACAATTCGATCTCGAAAATCTGCTGCAAAAATCTCTCGCTGGACTGGTTTGTCAACAATAAATGCTATTGAGCGGCCAATCCGATAGGTGCGATTATTGATTTCTTCGCAAAGTAACATGAGCTCTCGTTCATAATCAAGCTCAAAGTGCAGGGCATTCATAGTCTGACGCTTGTTTTGCCGACATTCGGCATACGCCTCAAAAATCTCAGATAAAGAGATTGCTGATGATGACTCGTCATAGGTCAATACACATTTCTCCCAAAAAAAAACCTAGCTACCGCAGGGCAGCTAGGGGTGCTGCTGGTATTTTTATTTCAAAACCTGAGAACAACGGACACTGTTCTGATTATCCTTATCATTGTTGTTCTGATTGCCGCCGCCACCGGTATTGAGATTCTGGTTCCACGCGTTGTTCTGTGGATTATCTGAATTCTCGGTAGAGCTCCAGTAATTGGCAGCATTATCAAAGGTGTTTAAAACCACAAACAAGGTTTCTTGTAGTGGCAAGTTTATGCTGCTCTTTATAAAAAACAGCCCCTTTGCGCTTTAAAATAAAAATCGCTCACTCATGGCCGCCTTGACGGACATGACTCCGGCTTTACTGATTGGATTTTTTCCAGCCAGTAACCTGTTTGCCAATCTGTTCCAACAATCCACTGACTTGCGCTTGTTTTCGCATAGGCAATAATTTCATATCCACACATAGACGGATTTCAAGCTTCAGTAATTCAAACCCATCCATAAATCTATCCAACTCGACTGCTTTATTTTGAGTTTTATTAATGCGATAGATGGAGCGCACAAGGTGCAATGCGTCCCGCCGCATATTTTCTGCCAGGCTGTATTTGTATTCCTTAGGAAACTCTTTCGTAAATTTAAACAAAAGCAAAACCAATGCATACATATCACGGTACACCGGTAATTCATAATACAAGGCCATGCTGATAAAAACTCCCTTTTTATACGATTTTAAAACCCCAGGCGCTTCACGCCTGGGGAAAAAGCAAATAGTTAAATGGTTAAATAGTTAAAGCCTGAGAACAACGGACACTGGTCTGATTACCCTTATCATCGTCGCCCTGACCGCCGCCGCCACCGGTAAAGAGAAACTGGAACCACGCGATGGCCTGGGGATTATCTGAATACTCGGTAGAGCTCCAGTAACCGGCAGCATTTAATAAACTGGATAAGCTACCACCCAAAGCACCCAGACTATATAGGCTGAAAATACTGGTTACTGCTGGCGAACATGACCCGAAAGTATTGGTTGTTGCATTGAGATAAATACCCCCATTTAACTCACAGGTAGCCGGTAAATACCAGGCTCCTAGTGTGGCATTACCGCGGGTACTACTGGCGCACATACCTGCAGCATAATTGGTATTAAGAGTATAAGAATTAACAATCCTGCTTGTATCACAAGCTCCATCAATTGCACCTAAACACGTTCCGCCAGTACCGGTATCGTTTTCCGTAATGCCAGTGATAATATCATTGGTCTGACTCCATTTTTGAGGTGAGCCTGTGGCATTCGTATTATCGACAACGGATGCAGTCGTGTTATTCACGCTGTATACATAGTAATAATTTGCGCCACCATTGGGAGTAATGGAAAAGACCAAAGCCGAGCGATAGATGGTGTCGCCATTACCGTCCACAATCGCTAGATTTTGAGGTGAGTAAGCGCGCGTTGAAGTAAAATTCAAGTTGCACGTTGCTTGAGAAGCCAACGTGGTACAATTGCTGGCATCTTGGGTCACCTGCGTTAAGCTGCCTGACAC
>JBIIJL010000129.1:0-3573 GCA_044233795.1 Legionella sp.
GTGGTAAAAGCGATAGTTATTTTCATGCTACAGTCCTTTTGAGCAAGTAAAAGAGTAAATTCAGAGGTAAGGCCGATGACTTAAATACTAGGCTAGTCTATGTTTTTGTAATGATGCTGTCAATCCCGCATTCCGCAGTAACTTAATTATTTACTGTTTACAAGGCAAATAGCTTATAGATAAAGCTATTTGAGCGCCAGGTGTTGATTTGCAAATGATCATATTTTGTTGGTTGCAAACAAATTGTCATAATTACCCAGTTTACTGCAGAATGATAGGTCAATAAATCACATGTGGTGCATCCATATATGTACCCAGTCCTGCAAACATACTAATTTTTTGCACCTTAAATTTTATATCTGGGTATAGGAGGCATAAATTAAAGCCGTTTCATGGTGCAACCCACAGCTTCCTCCCCATGATGAAGTCGTTGTGTTTAAGGGGTGTGTCGTATCAATAATTTCACATGGTAAATTTATGTTCACTCACTTCTAATGTGTGCTCTTTCGCAGGAGAAAGGCAGATTAAAAAAGGCTCAGTTACATGCAGCTATAATTCTTAATCAGGAGCTGATTAAATTTTATTGGGATATTGGTAAGCTTATTACTGAATCCCAGGGAAAGGCTAGCTGGGGAAATAAATTATTTGATTTTCTGGCAAAAGATTTGCGACATAGTTTTCCAAATACAGAGGGGTTTTCTAAAAGTAACCTTTATAATATGCGCCAATTTGCAATGCATTACCCGAATTTTGAAATTGTGCAGGCGCTTCCTGCACAATTAACTTGGACTCATCACGTTGTATTAATACAAGCCTTGCCTCAAGATAAACTTGATATGAAGCAGTGGTATGCTCAACAAACAATTGAAAATGAATGGCCTTACCGAGAGCTGCAGGCGCAGATAAAAAGTGATCTGTATAGTCGACAATCCAAGCTAGATCATAAAACAACAAACTTTAAAAATAAACTTCCATCCCCACAATCTCAGTTGGCTCAAGAAATGATCAAGGATCCCTACAAGTTTCACTTTCTATCAGTGGGGGACGAGGCACATGAAAAAGATATCCACAATTGGATGTGTTCACTGATTTTATTCTGCAAGGCCAGTTCTTATTGGATGAATGGTTTGGACATATGGTGAGTGATCGCGCTCATCTTGAGTCGTTGGTTTTTGCAGAGTACCCTAAGTATGTTTTTAAAGATGGCACTACCTGTAAAATGCGAGATATTATTGGAGCAATATGTGCAAAAGTCCAAATAAATCCAAAAAAATATGAAGAGGCGGCAGATCAATTGAATTTACGCTTAGGGCGCGTAGAGGATCATTTAGCAAAATTTTCCTATAGGCCAGAAATCCCTGCTGTAGGGGTAGGCTCACCTCAACCAATTACAGTTGCCAAAACTACCCAAATGTCACTTCCTTTCATACAGACAACAGTACAGGGCAAGCTTATTCCATTTCAAGTTGATTTTATAGACTCTGCTAAGAAACCCATTGATCCTAGGATGCAGGCAGTAAGAATTCTCGATGAAGTAGCGCGATTACATCAAGCTGGGGCTAGAACAGTTGGTATAACATACTCAGCCAATCAAGATCAAACTGAGGCGATTTTAGCTGCTTATCAAGCTGGACAATGGGAAACAAAGATTGCAGGTATTAATCAAGCAGAAGTAATCCAGAGCATTGAGGAGGCATTAAAAACATTCAGGTATCAACATTTACAACAGGTGTATCGAACAGTACCAATTACTACTATGAGATATCAAGATTTCAAGCCTTTGGCAGCTTCTGACTCTGCCGTACAATATAGCCTTGATAATGCAGATAATTTCATTGCTAATGGTGGTGTATTATTAGGTTGGAGGAATCAATTGACTAAAGCTGGTAATTTAGCCATTGGTGGGGGAGTTGCTGCCGCAGTTCAGCCCTCTGGACAAAAATTAATGATTGACGCATGGGTACAAACAAAGCTATCTCCATTCACGGCTGCGGCTGGGCCTTCGGCTTTGGCTGGGCCTTCGGCTTTGGCTGGGCCTTCGGCTTTGGCTGGGCCTTCGGCTTTGGCTGGGCCTTCGGCTTTGGCATCAAGACCAACGCCGATATCGACAGCGAAAGCGACACTGCCCCCCTTACCAATAAATAATACATACATTAAAGGTCAAATTGCTTCAAAGGATAGTTTTCATTTGTTTCCTAGCACAAGTTTTAAGGATCGATATCAAGGAGTACGTGGTGATCATTTAAAATTTATAATTTTAGAAGAGTTTAAGGGTGAATTTGATAAGGCTTGCTCAAAAGAGGATTTAGATCGGATAACAAAGCAACTTATGGCTACTCATGAATACAAAATAATAGAAACGGGACAGAGTATATTTACTAGAATCACTGGCATTAAGACCACTTCGGTACATGCATTTGAGGATATGAAAAATCAAAAAGAAAGGAGCTTTACAAGAAGATAAACGACCTAAATGAAGAGGTCTAGATTCAGAATATAATGACACATTGGGGCGCCCATCGTATTTTTAGACACCATGCATTTTAAAGTCAGGGTCGATGGTAAACTTCATCATTAGTTCATGCGCACTTTTACCAATAGAGCAAGAGAAAAATGAGTTACATTAAAGTTGTGAGTAGCGTAGTAGAGCTCATTGGAAATACCCCAATGATCAAGCTATCTAAATTTAATCCTAAATTAAGTTTTAATTTATACGCAAAATGCGAAATGTTTAATCCAAGTCTTAGCATTAAAGATCGGATTGCTATATCAATCATTAAAGATCTTGAGAAAAATAAAACATTAAAACCAGGTGGCACGATCATTGAGGCTTCATCGGGAAATACAGGTTCATCATTGGCTATGGTCGCGGTGGTTTTAGGTTACAAGGCTGTGATTACCGTTCCTGAGAAAACAAGCCTGGAAAAAATTCGTACGATGCGTGCTTTTGGTGCGGAGGTTATCATATGCCCAGGTGGTGTTTCTCCCGATTCAACAGAACACTATACTAATAAAGCAAAGCAGTTAACTTCAATCATTCCAGACTCTATATTGTTGGGACAATATGAAAATCAAATGAATGTTCAAACACATTATGAACAAACAGCACAAGAAATATGGGTTCAAATGGATGGTAAAATTGACTATTTAATTGCTGTGGCAAGTTCTGGCGGTACCATTACAGGTATTTCGAAATATTTAAAAGCGAAAAACAGCCACGTTAAAGTGATTATGCCTGATCCTGTTGGCTCTATATTCTATAATCATTATCACCATAATGACAAACAATTGACCTCAAAACCATATCGTGTAGAAGGTGCTGGGAAGGATAAAATATGTCCCCTACATGACTTCTATTACATTGATGATGTACAACAATTTACCGATGAGGATGCATTTAATGCCGCCAAAAAATTAGCAGTAACAGAGGGGATTTTGGCTGGAGGAAGCTCTGGAGGTGCATTATTCGTTGCAGAAAAACTAAATGAAGGTTTTGTATCAAAGCAGACTGAAACCAACGTGGTTGTCATCCTGCCTGATAGTGGTTTTAAATATTTATCAAATATGTAGGTA
>JBIIJL010000131.1:0-3440 GCA_044233795.1 Legionella sp.
CGAAATAAGACCTCGGCCTTCATCGCATTGACCTTTAGGGCAGTATTGGTATATTGCATTAGAGATACATACAAATAAAATATCAAAATATGCGCTACTCTTCTCAGGTAGTTGCTCAAAAAATAAAACCGAGCGCTCCCCCACACTGCCATGCATCTCTTTATAGTGACGGAAACTCGTATCGGTATGAGCAAATAAACGTTGTGGAATAAGGCGTGAGCCAAGCTCTTGTTTCATCGCTTCTTGCGAATTTGAAACAGGATTTGAGTCCCGGGATGCTTCAATTTCTTTAACCTTCAAACGTATATTTTCATAAATATGAACAAGAAATGCATACAGATTGTCATCGGACGATATTTTTTTTGCAAGAAAAAACTCTCTCTTTCGATTGTTTATTTGCTCTTCAGTTAAAATATCTAACATCTATTCTCCTCTATCAGGATAAGCATTTTTGTACCATTTTACATCCATTTGAATTTAATAAATACGAAGGGAACGGCTGTTGATAAAACCAGACGAATTGCATATTCCATGTTAATATATGATTTTTTTTCATACATAAAAGGGCCTAAAGTGTTCAATAATATCACAACGATTAATAAAATACATCACAATAGCATCCTCGAATGGAAAAAAAATGGATTATCAAGCCAGCAAACCGGTTTTTTATTGTTGGTTGAGGAAAATCACGCGTTCAATTATCAACTGTGGCATGCTGAAGATTGTGCCAGACGTGAAGATGTAGGATTTGAATTTGTCTATCAGGCAAAGCGTAAAATTGACCACTTTAATCAACAGAGAAATAACCGAATGGAGGCCATGGATGAGTGGCTCTTTAAAACTCTATCACCCGCCACTCCGACAAGCTGTCCAGTCCACTCTGAAAGCCCTGGCATGATCATTGACCGCCTTTCCATCATTGCGTTGAAAGCTTACCACATGTCGCAGCAGGTCAACCGCGACGACGTTAACAGCACCCATAAACAAACATGCCTAGCCAAGTTAGAAATCATATATGAACAACAAAAGCAGCTTCAACAATGCCTTCAACAATTGCTCGAGGAGATTAATAACAAAACCAGGACCTTCAGAGTTTATCATCAGTTCAAAATGTATAACGACCCTACACTGAACCCAGAGCTATATCAAGTAAAAAAGCCCAGGGACGATTGACAACTTAGCCCCGCATTCGCCTCACCAGGAGTGTTAATAGCACTTGATGAACCTAGATTTGACCTGGACTTGGCGGCATACATGCTAAATAACTGCATAGGTGATACGCCTGAAGGGAAGGATGAATTTGAGGGATTAGCACTAACAATCGGCGGCGATATAATATTGCCCTCGAGTGGTGGCTTCTTTTCGCCGCTTGTATTTTCATCCGTCAGCACAGAATCTACTGTCTCTAACACAGTTGGCACGTCAACATGCTTCTTAGTAAAATGTTTTCTCACCGAAGAGGGCACCTCTGCTGCCTGCACATCATCAAGCTCATCTCGGCCAAACCCGCGTGCAAACGCGCGAGCAGTCCAAAGCAGTAGATGAGCTAATGCACTCACCAGCATAAAACAAATCATGATGCCTGAAGCATGGTAATGACCATCTTGGTCAGCTTTCTGCAAAGAATTGAACTTAAAATCAATAAATTTATACCCCTTCGTTCCCCCTGCACAGGCTGACCTTGCAACTTCAAAACCTTCCTGAAATTGAAACTTAGGCGATCTTCCAACGTTCTTCCATCCGTTAGAAATAGCCTCTTTAATCACAGTAGGCTTAAGATCGCGAACTTCTATTTTTTTGAGTTTAACTAATTTACAGAGATCCCAAATCGTTTGTGTAGACTTTCCACCAGCAAGGACCTTCGCCTTGATTTTTTCAGGTTCGGGCGGCACTTGATAAAGCAGCGAATATGTCATAAATGTCAGCAAGCACACCATGCCCAAGGTAATACCAAACACCATGAGCTGCGGAGGAAACGCCATAAAAAAAACCGCATCGATCGTCGCAACAGCAAACATTAAACTGGCAATAGCACTGTAGGCCGCTAAACCATTGCGAAGACCTGAAAGCGCGCGCGATGTTGCAGATAATACTACTTCCGATCTTAAAGACTCTTTTTTTTCGTTAAACTCTTGCATCTTCTGAGTCAATTCATCATGGGTTAGAATTTGGTCATTCGCGATCTTAGCTTCAGTTTTGTTGTCCTGTCCGTCATCAAGCGGATTTGATAATCGCTGTAATTTAGCCAACAACGCCTCCAGCTCTTTTCCACATAGGGCAAGCTCGATATTAGCTTGTGTTTCATCCAATCGCCGTTGATAATGACGCTCCTCATAAACACGAGTGGCAATACACATCAATGTAAAGAAAACACAAAAAGAAGCCATCACCGTAAACAAGGCTGGACTCAATACCGCCAAACTCATGGATCCCATATAAAGGTATAGCCCATCAACAACCCCACCGTAAGCTGCGCCAAGTAACGCCCTCTGTCGCAACTCTGGTTCTTGGGCTTTTATTTCTTGACGTAACAACGCACATTGCCTCTCATCAAGTCCTGAAATAGGTGGCTCATGCCCACCATTAGCTGTAATCAAATTGTTGACTTGTTCATAGGTTAGATAAAGACAAACTGTTTTATTAGAATCTTGATTCTTAGGATTAATCCCAACAACATCACTGGCAAAGCGCGATGAGTCAGCAATTGATACAGGAGTGCATTTCGCATCTGCCTCGATATAGTAAAGTAAACCGCCAACCCACATGTAACTATTCTTGAAATCCGCAAACTCTGAAGGAAGAGTGTTTAATATATGAAACGGGGTGCCTTGAATTTTAAGCAGTAACTCAGCATTTTCTCGCATCATCCTCTTACGAGGCTCTACAACGTACTTGCGCATAGCATAGCGATTTAGCGCCGACAAAACCCCTAGAAAAACACCTACTGGAACAATTAAATGATGCGCGTCTCGCCCTGTAATTGCGCTGAATGTTTGTAGTGCACTGCGCGTTCCCTTAAATGCATTTTTTAACGCCTTACCCGTGTCACGAACATAAGGCCAAGAAATGGCGATATAACGTTTAAGTAAATCCGCGTCATTATCGCTATAGACATTTGCCAACATCGAAAACATGATGAAGAAAATAGCCTCTAGTGCGACTGTTTCTAGCCCCTTAGTCGTAAGCATCCAATCATGCATCATATCGGCAGAAGACTGATCACTATCAGTACAGATAATATCAAACCACCACTTGATCATACTATAACAAAGGCTATCACCATCAAGTGCGCCCCAGAAGGCATGAATAATTTTTAGGTCATTGAGGTCTTTTGCAAGTCGACGGCTTTTGACATTCAGTTTTGATGTCACTGAAGCAGGTGGAACATCACTAGAAGGCACATTTGTGCCAGGCTCACACTCGGCGATCGTCATGCATGT
>JBIIJL010000043.1:0-18171 GCA_044233795.1 Legionella sp.
TTCTTGTCGCACTCCTTCTTCAAAGAGCGCCCACACAGTTTGTCTTCTATATTCTTAATGAGCCCGCCCTGCCGGCGTGTTGCGTATTCTACTCAGTTCAGCTCCCTTGTCAACTTTTTTTTAAAAAAATTTCATCTATTAATCTAAACCAACAGTGAGTTTGAAATGGTTATATATTCGATATTTGCTAGGCCTAAATCAAATATATTTGTCCTAGCAGTTCCACCTATATGGCTATCTTCTGACTGTGTATACCCGCGATCAACCTTGTTTTGATAACCTATCTCTCAATTCTTCTAGTGTTTTTTCTGATAAATCTATATTTGCCACCTGAAAGGCACTCGATTTTTAATCGCTTCACTTTGAAGCAAGGAGGCATAGTTTAGCTATTCGTCTTTTACCAACCTGTATAATGTATGTATGACCTTCAGCAAGTAACTTGGTCCCATCCTCGACTTTTTCTCCATCAATCTTCACCGCCCCTTGGTTAAGCATCCGCAATGACTCAGAGGTACTTTTAGTCAAGTCAGCTTGCTTTAAAAGTTGTGCAAGGTTCATCGTTTTATTGTAAAGAATCGTCTGAATTTCAAGATCCTCTGGTATAAGTTTATTCTGAAAGCGTTCGACAAATGCTTGATGCGCTGCTTCCGCTTGACGTTGGTCATGAAACCTCGCCACGATTTCTTTTGCAAATTCAATTTTTATATCTCTAGGATTAGCCCCATCTACCACCGCTCTTTTCATTTGTTGAATATCTGCAATACCTTTGAAACTTAACATATCGATATATCGCCACATTAACTCATCAGAAATTGACATCAATTTACCAAATATAGATTCGGCAGATTCTGCAATGCCAATATAATTGTTGAGAGATTTAGACATCTTTTTAACCCCATCTAGACCCTCAATTAATGGCATCATTAGCAGCACTTGCTGTTCTTGACCAGCATGTTTTTGTAATTCCCGCCCCATCAACAAATTAAATTTTTGATCTGTACCACCTAATTCGATATCCGCATTGAGTTCCACAGAATCATACCCTTGAATAAGTGGGTATAAAAATTCATGGATGGCAATTGGCTGCCCTGATTGATACCGTTTATCAAAGTCATCTCGCTCAAGCATTCTTGCTACTGTGCTTGTTGCTGCCAGTTTAATAAGCTCCGCTGCACTCATTTGACCAAGCCATGTGGAGTTATAAACAATCGTCGTCTTTTCAGGACAAAGGATTTTGAACACCTGTTCCTGGTATGTTTTAGCATTTTCAAACACGGCTTCCTGGCTTAAAGGCGCTCGAGCTATATTTTTTCCAGTAGGATCACCTATCATCGCTGTGAAATCACCGACTAAAAAAATAACCTCATGACCTAGTTCCTGAAACTGTCGTAGTTTATTAATAAGTACAGTATGGCCTAAATGAAGATCAGCTGCCGTTGGATCAAAGCCCGCCTTAATTTTAAGCGGTCTTTGCTTGTTTAGTTTGTTAATAAATTCCGCTTCTGGCAATACTTCTTCAACCCCTCTCATGAGGTCTTGATACACTAGATCTTCAATTCTCTTCACACTAAAACCCTTTTTAATGATTGACCTGACTTCCCACAGCGGGTATCTTAGCCCGGATAATTGTTTCCGGCTAGAGCGGAGCCGAAGACCGTAGTAAGGCACACCATGGATAAACGACGTAATGTCTCAACAAGACCAACAGCCACAAACTCCCGAATCAAGGCAATTTTAGCTTTAATCGTTGCCCTTCTTGTATCTTATTTTATCATTACTGGTTTGTTTCACAAACAAAAAGTAAATTATGCAAGCAGAACATTGTCACTACCCAAATTAGATACTTCAAAAATAGTGGAAGACGATGCGGAAGAAGATAATGGTTGGTCTACAATTACCACCCAGTCAGGTGATTCGTTATCTACCATTTTTAAACGAATAGGCTTGAGTAGCCAGGTTTTACAAAATGTCCTCCATCAAAATATACATGCAAAAACCCTTGCCAACATTAAGCCAGGACAGCAAATTCAGTTACTCATTCAGCAGCAACAACTTGAAAAGCTCGTCTTTCCAGTGTCTGCGACTGAGCAACTGGTAGTTTCCCTTGAGGGTAGTCAGTACGTTAGTGAAATCAAATCGCGAAAAATGACTGCCCATAGCGATTACTTAACGGCTACCGTAAGAGGATCGCTGTACACTACCGCAAAACAGCAGAAAATTCCGTACAAATTGATTCAGCAAATGACTGATATTTTTAACTGGGAAATTGATTTTGCAAGAGACAACAGAACAGGTGATCAATTTAGTATCATGTATGAAGCCAATTATATTGATGATAAGCTTGTCAATACTGGGGATATCATTGCTGTCACTTACACCAACCGTGGCGTCCCTCATCAGGCTATACGTCACATCGCTAACAATGGCGACTATGACTATTATACCCCCAAAGGTGCTAGCTTGAAAAAGGCATTTACTCGCTACCCTGTTAAATTCAGCCACATTAGCTCAAGCTATAGTCTCTCAAGGTACCATCCTGTATTACACTACCGAAGAGCGCATAAAGGTGTCGATTTGGCTGCGGCTATTGGCACGCCTGTGCATGCGACAGGTGCCGGTCGGGTAGAAATCATTGACAGACATAACGGCTATGGCAACATGGTTAAAATTTCGCATAACAAAACCTATGCGACACTCTATGCACATTTACTTCGATTTGCCAAAGGCCTCTCTAGAGGTGATTTTGTTAAACGTGGCCAGGTGATTGGCTATGTGGGTCAAACAGGACTCGCCGATGGACCGCACTGCCACTATGAATTTCACATCAATCATCAACCAAGAAATCCAACAACTGTTGATTTGCCCCGAGGAACACCCATTGCTGGTCGCGAGCTTACTTCATTCAAAACCAAGGCCAACACCATTCTCGCTCAATTGAAACTGTATGAAGATGCAAATCTTGTAGCTGCCGGTAAAAAATCGATATCAACAGGCTAGCCTTCATAAAAAGAAATATCGACAAACAACTATGGTTGCAACGATTCCTGACAAGTCAGCTAAGATGCCAGCAGGTATCGCATGACGGGTTCGCCGAATACCTACCGCACCAAAATACACTGCAATCACATAAAACGTCGTCTCAGTACTCCCCATCAAAGTTGCTGCCGCCTTGGCAATAAAGGAATTGCCGCCGTGTATGTGAATTAGCTCCGCCATTACAGCTGTTGAGGCACTACCAGAGAAAGGTCGTATAATTGCCAACGGTAGCAATTCAGAAGGCATGCCGAGCCTTCTTAATAAAGGAGCTAGTACGATAGTTAGTAATTCAAAAAAACCTGAGGCACGTAGCATGCCAATCGCAACCATCATTGCAATAAGGTATGGAATAATATTTATGCTGGTTTCAAAACCTTGTTTCGCACCAACGATAAATGCATCAAATACATCTATTTTTTTGAGAAATCCATACAAAGGGATCCCTGCTATAAACAACAGAAACATATAGTTTGAAAATTGATTCGCGATAGTTGTCATAAATTATCCGACGGTTTCATGCGATAGCAAGGTAGTTTAGCCAATTGCGTGACTGCAATAATTGCAACGATTGTTGAGCAGCTTGTTGCTATTAAGGAGCTCATAATCACGCTGCTGGGATTTATACTTCCGTTTGCTGCTAAAAACGCCATAGCTGTCACCGGAATCAGTTGCACGCTTGAGGTGTTGATAGCAAGAAACACACACATAGAATTACTAGCGGTATGTACGTGGGTGTTCAACCGTTGCAATTCTTTCATTGCCTGCAAACCAAACGGTGTTGCAGCATTGGCAAGCCCCAACATATTTGCAGAGATATTCAGTAAAATTGCACCCATTGCCGGATCTCCTTCAGGGATTTCCGGAAATAATCTACGCATAACGGGTGCTAAAACACGTGCAAATTTATCGACTAGACCTGACGTTTTGGCAATCCCCATAATACCTAGCCAAAGCGCTAGAATGCCGGTAAGACCTAAGGCTATCTCAAAACCAAGCTTGGCTGAATCCGTAACAGCCCGCACCACTTCATCGATTCGCCCTTCGATAATGCCAACAAGCACTGCGAGAAAGATCATCCCTAACCAAATGGCATTTAACACGAGCCCCCCTTGCTTGACGACTGAGCTTTTTAAAACTTATACTTCAAAGCTTACTAGCCCCCAACAGATTGATTTTTAGTACATATTAATTACGATATTTCATCGAGGAAAATAATGCGTCTGCCACATTTTTGCAAGCCCCTTTTTGTTTGTCGTTGCGTAATTATTTGTTTAGCACAAAATTTCTCTATCTCAAATGTGATCGCAAATCAAGCATCAGAGCAGTCCATTAGTCAATTTTATCAACATCAACTCTCAGAAACTCAAACAAGGCAGATTGCCACACGAATCGTTGCAGCAAGTGAGCAATTTCTCGGAAAACCATACTTTCTAGGTCCACTTGGAGAAGGCCCAACAGGTGAATTCAGCCAGCTGCCTCTCTATCGTACTGATGCTTTTGACTGTTTGACCTTTGTAGAAACTGTGTTGGCTTTGACGTTTGCAAATAATCCTCATTCGTTCAAGCAATGCATCAACCGCTTGCGCTATAAAAATGGCAACATCTCTTTTATTACACGAAACCATTTTACTGATCTTGATTGGAACCAAAATAATGAGCATCAAGGTTTTTTGAAAGACATTACATCAAGCATACGCAATGAACGCAATCAACCTGTCGTTAAATTAGCGAAGGTCTTAATTGATAAGCCAGGCTGGTATAGTCACATGCCTGTTTCTGCAATACATATAAATAGTTTGAATGATGATCAGCGGATGGCACGCCTCTTGTTGCTAAAAAAGAAAGGACAAACCCTTAAGCGAATGTATTCCACGATTCCTTACATTCCATTTTCCGCTATTTTTGATAACCAGCTAAAACCGAATTCCTACCTATTAGATCAAATTCCCAACAGTGCGATTATTGAAATTGTTCGTCCAAATTGGCAGATTAAACATCAAATTGGCACGAACCTTAACGTATCACATTTAGGATTTGCTGTTTGGAAGCACGGTATACTGATGTTTCGTGAAGCCTCATCCACTCAAGGTAAAATTGTTGACGTTCCGTTGATAGATTACCTCCGACAAGCCTCCACAAGCCCAACCATCAAAGGCATCAATATCCAGCTCCCTCTTCCTGCAGGGGAGCTGATTTGCCGAAATTTATAAATTCGAAGTGGAAAGTTTGAATCCGTAATCGTACTCGCCACCTAGGGTATTCAATTCTCCTTGGCCGCTTCCATTAGAAACACTTCTCTGCGGATTGAAAAATCCTTGCCGATTTTCCGCATAAGAGGGGGCAGCAACAGCGATATAATCGCTGGCAGTACAGGGTTCCTCATACTGTCCTTCGTAAACATTGGCAGGCCATGCAACACGGGGCGCGCAATATCCGTCTGCAGCGACTGGGATTTCATAAGCTGGATGAGCGCCTTGAGCAAGACTGTAAACTCTTTCGTCCCATTCAGGACCCTGGTTATCAGTTGGTTGGTCGCTTGAGGCATCACCTGAATCATAAATAACCTCTGAAGAATCCAGAGGCACCGAATATAAGGTTACATCAGCTACTTTAACATGATTGCTGCCTTCTTCAATATCAATATCACTATCATGTATAGGATTTTCAACCATATCAACTCGGTTCTCCTCAATTTGAACTTGTGGCTCGAGTCTTGCCCTATATCGCAAATATAGATATGAAATCACCAGGAGCAATAACATAATACCAACAGCAATTAATATTCCAGGGAGCAATCCCAAACTTGCAACAGCTGAAACAGCAACAGGTCTAACGCCTGTATCGTTGTGAGAAATTTCCGGGATACTAGCGTTCCATACAGACGAAGGGGTAGGTCCTGGAACAAAATTAGGCGACGATGAAAATATTGTTCCGTTGGTTTGTGGGCGTGGGAACGGTGTTGATACTTGTTGTGGCGCGGAGGAAGAAGGTACGAAAGGTGTCGGCAGCTCTGAAGTAGCGTTTGTTGCACGAGGGGGGGTTGCCAATAAAAGCGTGCTATTCGTCGCTGGTGCTACAGAGGGCGTGGGAGATGCCGATGTGCTGTCAGCTGCCGGTATACTTGCGTTGAATAACGGCGCGCTATTCGTCGCCGGTGCTTCAGAAGACGTGGGAGATGCCGATTTGCCGTCGGTTGCAGTCGGTGTGCTTGCATTGAATAGCGGTGTGCTATTCGTCGCCGGTGCTACAGAGGGCGTGGGAGATGCCGATGTGCTGTCAGCTGCCGGTATACTTGCGTTGAATAGCGGCGCGCTATTCGTCGCCGGTGCTTCAGAGGGCGTGGGGGATGCCGATGTGCCGTCGGTTGCTGTCGGTGTGCTTGCATTGAATAGCGGTGTGCTATTCGTCGCTGGTGCTACAGAGGGCGTACGAGCTACCGATGTACTCTCGGTTGCTGCCGGTATGCTTGCAGTGAATAGCGGTGTGCTATTCGTCGCGGCTGCTTCAGAAGCGGTAGGAGCTGCCGATGCGCTGCCGGTTGCTGGTGGTATACTAGCGGTGAATAGCGGTGTGCTATTCGTCGCCGATGCTACAGAGGGCGTGGGCGCCGCCGATGTGCTTTCGGTTGCTGCCGGTATGCTTGCAGTGAATAGCGGTGTGCTATTCGTCGCCGGTGCTAGAGAAGGCGTGCGAGCTGCCGATATGCTGTCTGGCGATGGAGTTGTCGTTACAGGCGGTGGCGGTGGCGGTGGCGGTGGTGGTGTGTAAAGTTGTGGCATGTATGTACCCTTGCTATCAAGTTATTTTGATTAATATTGTATCATGTTTTATGTGAAAATTTAAATATAGTGAATTAAAATTTAAGCGACTCCCTAAAAGCATGATCATTTACAGTCAAACCGTGCAACAGAGTGCTAATTTTTTTAAATTAGCCCAAAATGGTAACTGATACTCAGGAGCATCTAGCGTTTTAATGGCTATTTGTAGGTGGGGTTAATTCACCGCTTACAAGTTACTGCGGAGCGACAGTTAGAAAACGGAAGCAAAAGTTAGGTGCGCAGCGCAATTCATGATCTAATGATTTCGCCAAAAAACATAAGAGGCATTGTGATACGCAAAGAAAGCTTATTACAAAATTAATTCAAAGACTCAGTTACCAAACGATTTCGTTAGTAATCTTTAAACTTATAATTGAGCCCTAAACGAGCTATATTGCTGCTCAAATTAGCCGTGTAATTGAAGGGGGCATCTGGTGCAAAAGGTGAAGGGGCTGCGGCAAGGTAAGCTGGATTTATATACAGATTACCACTTGACGATATATGTCCGAAATTTGCGTATAGATATTCCACTTTGACTGAAAAATTATACAACATGCTAACTTCAATACCGCCCCCCAAGACAAATCCACTTTTTGTTCTTGAAACAGTTGCTCTTTCGAAAGCATTCGGTGATGGATCTAAAACAACATCATCACTAAATATATTTTCATTAGTCAAATTGCTAAGTGCCAAACCGCCAGTTGTATAGATCAGAGCTTTATTCACTAACCACCCAATGCGAGGTCGAGCAGTAAAAAGCCAAGTACTCTTTGTCTTAGTTTGAAGGGTAAAAGTGAAGGGAGGACTCGCTTCATATGGAACGTTAATATTCTGAGAAGAGCTTGCGGGGTATAAATTGAAGTCAACCTCCGTTCCTAAAACCAGATTACCTATCTTATAATTGAATCCCGCTTGAACACCCCCTATGGAATTATTTAATTGCAATTTTGGTGACCCTGAAGTATTAATTTGGCTAATATCGCTATTAAGAAAATAAGCTGATTGAACAAATACAGTCTGGGTAGTTACACTGGAGCGTCCCCAAGAGTACCCTCCATTCAATCCTGCATATGCCCCTGAAAATTCTTTATAGCTTAGTGAAAGATCTTTATGCCTGTTTTTTAGTTCAGTAGCTTGGGCTGTCAAGGCAACCACGGCAAAGCTAGCCGCAATAATTCTATTAAGTTTGATCAAATTCAATCCCACGATCACTTTCTCCATTTTTAATTTAATGCAATTGTCTAACTTAACAAAGAATAAACTTTAGTACTATTATCCACAAGCCCATAAATACATAGTTGACAACGCTATTCAAAAAATACATTAACGCTAGAGCGCCGAACGGTTAAATTTTAAACAGATCGACATTGTTCAAATTTTATGATCAAATTCATGCAGATCAAAAGTACAGGAGTCTGCATGATAAAGCACGAAAATTGGATTTTTCCTATAGAATTGTCTAAAAAAGAAGAGAAAATTTACGCTCGATTAAAACAAAATGGCAAGCTATTTATATTTTTAAGAAAATATCGTCACCTTATTTTTACAGATGAAATAAATCAAAAATTATTGTCGATGTACGTAGATTATCCCCGAGGTAAGCCAATAGTCGGTCCGACGCTTCTTGCAATGGTCTCAATATTGTAGGCTTATGAACAGTTATCCGACGCTTCAGCTGTACTTGAAACAATGTTTGATCAATGTTGGCAAATGGTATTGGGATGTCTTGATAGCGAAGGATCAATTTTTTCTCAAGGTACATTATGTGATTTTAGGGGGATTACCGAATCAGCTGAAGGTCGACGAGAAGCAAGAGAGCGCGTTAAGGTAGAGCATGCTCTTGCTTCGATTTGTAACCGCAAAGGACCAAGAGCTAGATATATTGGATTAAGATTAAATGAATATGATTTGAACAGGACTGCCATGATTACAAATTTACACATCGCCATGAATTTAGCTGCGTAAATTTAAATCATTCGCCGCTCTAGATGGTGTCGTCATAAGATTTCAGCCCACAGCACTAAGCATCTAATTTGAACTGCCGCCAAGAAGGATTCTGTATTTTTAGCATATCGTCTATAAATGATACGACATCTTTTAAGATGCATGACGGCATTTACAACCGAGTGCCTATGTTTATAAATTGCCTTATCGTATCCTCGTGGTTCCGTGAGATTCCTTTTGGGAGGGATAAACACGGTCATTCCTTGTGCTATAACTGCATCAATGATCTCATTGCTGTCGTACCCTATATCAGCCGGAATATTTTCTGCGGTTAATCCTTCTATTAACTTTGAGCCTTGAGTACAATCAGCTGTGTTACCTGATTTAATAAAACTTCTGACCGGCATACCATGCTCATCGACGGCCAAATGTAACTTCGTGTTAAGCACTTTTTGTAAGACCCATATCTTGATTGCCTCCAACCGACCCAGTGCCATTAGTATGATCCTTGACGTCTGTGGCATCGATCATCAACCAAGACCTCAAAGTGCTATGGATCCAGAGGACTGCGTTGATAAACTGCCGATTATCTTTTACTATTCCTCCCCATTGGGCATATTGACCTGATAAATGAGGAGCTAAAAGCTCCAATAAATGGTCAGATATAACATGTCTTCTATGCGCTTGATCCATCTCTTAAATCCTTGTGCATTAAAAAACGCACAAGATTAACAGAAATTATTCTTCGTGACGACGCCATCTAGTCGCAATTTCTCTTAAGACGAGCCTTCTCAAGCATTCGCCCATCATTTTTGCATACTCTCTTCGACATCAGCCGGGCTCTATACGATTTAAAACACCCGCGCAAAACTCATATCAATCTGTTTTGTTATCTAACCAACTCACTTAAAAACTTTAACCTGGAATTGTTTTTCTGCTTGGAAATCAACAAAATCAGTCCTAAAAAACAAAAATACCCCGTGAGAAGCAGAAATAGACCTAACAAATATGGCCCATGTTCGTTTTTGGCAAGTCTGAACGCTATAATTGGCGTAAGCCCCCCCCCCAAACATGATGCTACTGAATAGATTATTCCCGTCAAGGTGCATCTGATTTCTATAGGAAAGATCTCTGTAATTAGAACTGGCGTTATACTGAATACACAAGCACATGGAAATGCTATTAATAAGTGTGCTAGCGTAACTTGAAACAATGTCCCAGAATAAATAGTGATGAGATATGGAATAATAATCAGCAATATGGAACCTATTCCAAAGGAGAGAACTTTTACCCGACCATGGTTATCAGATAAGCCTCCAAAAAAAGGAATGAAAATAATAACAATAAGCAAGCTGAGTGTATTGATCCCAAAGGCATAGCTACTGGATATATCGTTCATATTTGCCATATAAATCGGTGCAAACAAATAGAAAATTGACGTGATAGAAACACCGAACCAAACTAAGAAAAAAACCATCATACTTTCTATACGCCTAGACTTCAATGAGAAAATAGCACTTCGAAAAATATCAGATATATTACGCTTCTCACACCTAGCATTATTGGTGATAAATTCATAACTTTCAGGAATTGAGCTTCTTATCCAAAAGCCTAAAATTGCAGTCAGCAAAGAAATTACAAATGCAAACCTCCAACCCCAATCAGGTATGATTGATTTTTCGATTAAATATGTAATAAGTGTTACTACAATCGACGCAACCATAATTCCAACACTCACCCCGAAAGCCGCCCAAGAGCCATAATACCCTCTCCTGGCTTTGTCGCAACTTTCGATTAAAAGCGAGATCGAGCTAATATATTCACCGCCCAGCGAAAACACTTGAACTAACCTAATAAATAGCAATAAAATTGTCGCACTAATACCTATACCTTGGTAGCCAGGAAGTATTGCCACCATTGCCGTGCAAAGTCCCATTGTAATAACAGAAATTGTCAGTACTCTCTTACGCCCTGCCTGATCAGCTAACAAGCAAAGAATAACTCCCCCAACAGGTCTAAATAAATAAGTAGTGAGAAAAATGAAAAACACATCTGACAAATTAGAATTTGGCGGCAAAAATTCTCTTGTGAGGAAAACTGCAAGTAACTCCCAAACAGCATAATCATAAATTTCCAACATATTACCAACGGCACCGCTGAGGATTGTCTTTTTAGATACATTGAACATTAAGCTAACACACCCGACGCTGATCTGCGCTGACCTTTATCAATTCATCATGGAATCCAAGTGTTTGAGTACTGTGAGCTTTGTCAAGGAAAACAACTCCCTCTAGATGTTCTATTTCATTTTGCACCACTTCAGCGCGAAGTCCATAAACATCTCGCTCTATGAGGTGTCCCTTATCGCAACTACGACAAAAGATCTCTTTGCAATGCTTCTCTTTACCTCTATGCTGACCCAGACTTAACCAACCATCATACTCTTCCTCCATGTTTTCTGTTACTGGCGCGAAAGAAGGATTGAATAAAATAGTATGGGATATTGAAGAAACTTGTTGTCTTGAAGGATGAGCATCCATTATGAATAAAATGGTCCTTTTGCAAATACCTCTTTGTTGAACAGCCACTTCAAGGGCATGCTCTCTATTCCTAATCACAACTAAAATATCTACCATATTTTGGAGCCCAGAGGAGCCAGAATCATCATCAGATGTTGATATTGCAACCAAACGCAGCAGTGAATCTCCAAGGGATTTTATCTCATTGTATTTTTTCATGTATAGCCTTATGAGTTTTATTTTATGTTGTTCACAATTAGCCTTAAATATTGCTTGGAGTTTGTTAAATAGAATTTTGAATTTAAGGAATACATTTCTGGTGGCGTAGACTGACCGCAATATTGCAAATACACTGATCGCAATAGTTTATAACAATAATCCCCAATATCGATTAGACTACTTAGGTTTGAAAGGTAATACTCCCTAAGATTCATACTGACAATACTTGTTGCAAAAGAGTACCGCAGGACATGTTCATCAACGTATCTATTTATTGTCATTCCTAATGTAAAATTATTATCTGCTAATCTTATTTTTTCTATCCTCTCTTTTTCTTTTGAGTCTGTTTCGTTCCACCAAGCAACATTAGTTGTCTGGAAGACTCTATTGTAATACGCCTCGTCAAAGACCCATAATTTTTTAGAAATGAGATTATATTCAATACTTGGAGTTGTGGAGAAAAATACTTGCTCCTCAGTTGGGCTTTTCAGGGACAAACTAAAATGATTTATCCCATAAAGACCTCTAATATCATTATAAACAGATCGCATATAACGCCTGTTCTCAAATAAAATGCCCAGAACATTTTGGTGAAGTTTAGTTGGATAAATTTCATCTTTATTTATGAGCTTGACCAACAACTGAAGATTCTTTTCCATTTGAATTTCCATTAAAACGAACGACTGAATTGATAGACAAATCTACAATCCTAAATATAGTTTTCTTATCAGCATCAATATTTGTAACATCGTTGATGATATCAATAATAAATGATACCAATTCTTTAGGTTCATCTGTATGAACAAACAATTGGGCCGACTTAAAGAGGATATATTCTAGTAACTCTGACTGGATATAAATATGCTTTGTTTGATTAATAGCATTAGGCAATTTCCCTTCTTCACCAAAAAGAAGCCACCCAGGTGAAACCCCTAACCATTTTGCAATCATGGTTGTGACTTCAATATCCGGCAAAGCTGCCCCTAAAACATATCTGCGTGCCATTTGCTGAGAACATCCACATACCCTAGCTAGATGGCTCACCTTTACCCCAGCCTTCGATCTTTCAGACTTAAATCCCCTATGTTGCATAAGATCCACAAGTCGATTTGAAAAACCTCTCACTAAAAGTTCTCTACTCAAACAAATCTCCATAGACATTTAGTACGTGAAGATAACACCAAACGCTACCAATAACAATAAAGACCGTTTTTTAGCAACTAAAAGTTTTTGTAAACTTTGAGTTGCAAATTAATTTTCACTCAACTATATTAAGCCAATCCACCCCATCACCAAATTATCAAATTATCAAGGAGTATAAACATGGTTTGTTTTATTGAGTTTTCTGAATCGATGATAAAGTCTGAGTTTTGTGGCGAGGGAAAGAAGCAAAGGATTTTGGTGGATATGTTGTTAAAATATGGTGATATGAATATTGATAGTTTAGCCAAGGAGCTTGAGGTGCCTATTGAGAAAGTCCAGCATGTTTTAAATGGGCATGATTTTTTTATAGGTGATCGCGAAGATAGTCTTGCGCAGTTTTTTTTGATGTTTTTTGGTCGTTTATTTTTTAAAAAATTTACCCTTATTCGACACTTTACTTAATTACTATTCAGTATAAATCTCCTGGTAAGACAAACAATACTTAACTCAATCGGCCGCCAAGGCACTGCAATGGATATTCTAATTCCTTTATTGCGAAATAATGATAGATGCTTAATAATGGAAACATCCATTTCATTGAGGAGTTTAAATGTCTGCAAGAATCTCTGCTAGACGTTTGACACAACTGTGTATACTTGCCCTTGCTTTATCCGGTTGTTTTAACCCTCCTTTTAACAATTTCCGCGATGATCATCGCGCCATTAGGCAAGTCGGCATGACCACCGCCCTTGGCGCTGGAGCTGGTGCTGTTGCAGGATCGACCTTAGGCAATACCGCTACTGGAGCCGTTATTGGGGGAGTGATAGGCGCCTCAGCCGGTCTTTACAAAAATACCAAACGCATGTTGCTCAAAGAACTACAAGATCAAGGCATTCAGTACATCGAATATGGCGATACTATGACACTCCTTATCCCGACTGACCGCTATTTCCTCTTTGACAGCCCACATTTGAATGATCTCTGCTACCCAGGATTAAATAACATCGTCCGCTTACTAAGATACTATCCCAATAGCCCCATCTATGTGGCAGCCTTTACCGATGATGTAGGCACAAAACATCACAAACGTATGCTTTCACAAGCCCGTGCAGAAACGTTGCTAACATTTCTATGGGCCTTCGATATTAATGCCCATAGGCTCCACGCTGAAGGATTCGCTGATAAACACGCCATTGGAGACAATCACTGGATTCATGGCAGCGCATATAACCGCCGCGTTGAAATCCAATGGCAAAGCGGACCCATAAATCAAACAAAACCAACACCCCACCTCGGTGCCATGAAGTGACGGTTGTCCTCTAGGAGGAGATGAGGCTCTATGCTTAAGCGGGACATATCAACCACTAATATATTGATTGCCTCTGCCGGGGGCATGATTGGCTCCGGTTGGCTTTTTAGCCCCTATATTAGTGCCCAAATGGCCGGCAGTAACGCCTTAATTAGCTGGGTTATTGCCGCCATCTTTATGTTATTTATCGCCCTGCCCTTGTGTGAGCTTGGTACCATGTTTCCTGTGTCTGGAGGGATGTCCAACTATCCCACCTATACCCATGGCCGAGAAGTTGGGTTCTTATTTGCGTGGACCTCTTGGCTTTCTTATGTCGTCATGACACCTATTGAAATACAAGCAATTCTGCAGTATTCAAGCCATTTTATCCCTGTACTAACCGTTGGAAATACCGCTACACTCACCCTATCAAAAGTCGGTTATGTTGCAGCTATTGGCATCATGTTCTTTGTGGTTATTCTCAATTCCTATGGTATAAAGATACTGACTGAATGCAACAAATACGCTAGTATCATTAAGTTTTTATTGCCCTCTATTGCTATCTTTACACTGATTAAATGTGCTCCGAATTTTTCGAACATTAATATCCATTTGTCAGACAATCAAGATTGGGTGCAAGTTTTTACAGCCCTTTCTGCCGGAGGAGTTGCCTTTGCATTTACTGGATTTCAAAACGGATTAATGCTGGCTGGCGAAGTCAAGAATCCGCAAAAAAATATCCCAATAGCAATTTTGGGCGCGGTAGTCATAGGCTTTGTTTTGTATTTTATGTTGCAATTTAGCTTCATTGCTGCAATTCCTCAAAAATATTTGCTCCATGGCTGGCAAAACCTTACCTATCCAGGTGATAGTGGCCCTCTCGTAGGTCTCACGCTTCTATTGGGACTTGGTCTTGTCGCAACTCTCTTGATGATCGATGCAGCATTTTCACCTTTTGGAACAACACTCGTCTACACGGCCGCAACTTCGCGAATTGTTTATGGGATGGCTCTTAATAATCACCTTCCAAAGGTCTTTTTAAAAACCAACCGGCACCACATCCCCTATATTACCTTGTACGCTAATTTCTTAGTCGGCGCCCTCTCTTTCTTGCCTTTTCCTGGTTGGCAAAAACTAGTGGCTTTTCTTTCCTCTGCCAGTATTCTCTCATATGGTATCGGGCCCATTTGCCTCCTGGCCATGCGAAAACTACAACCCAATACACCACGACCATTTAGATTATCCGGGTACCTGTTTATTTGCTATATTGCATTTTATTTTTGCAACCTGATGCTGTATTGGTGTGGTTTTTCTATCATTTGGAAACTTGATATAGCCTTACTCGTAGGGTTCGTGATTTGTCTGACCTACCACCGCAAGCCATTTACAACCTTCAATATTGCTCTTTGTTGGTTCTTATTCTACATGATTTCTTTATTATTAGTTTCATATTTTGGATCATTTGGTGGTATAGGTTTCTTGCGGTTCCCCCTGGATATCTTGAGCCTGCTCCCGCTTAGTATCATGGTACTATATTTATCACAGTCATTGCTGAGCAACCCAAGGCATGAGCGAATTTTATTCAAAATTGAATAGATTGAGGCATGGTGATTTAAATATAAAACTTTTAAAGTGTCGCGTGAGCTAAGGTTTCTTCTGCAAGGGTCAAACACCGAAGAATTTCACCTAATTCTGCAGTAATTTGCAATACGACGACATTTTCATTGCCATAATGTTGTGCATATTGTAAGGATTTTTGGAGGGATCGCTGTTGTTCTTTAAGGCTTACAATATCATCTTGCATGTTTTTCAACCATTGGCTTCGACTACTTAAACGATCTAAAGTGAATAATGAAGGCATTTGAACTGATTGCTGTTCTTTATGTTGCTGACATAATTTCACCAACACATTAATTTTCTGGCTGATTCTCGTTGCAAGAAAATGACCTGCTCGCTCATTTTGCTCTTGTTTTAAAGAAGAAATATCACGGGTGATATCGTCGATGCAACTTTGAGGTGTAATTTCTAACGTTGTACGAAAAAGGCCTCGTGGCAACAATGTAGGATTAATGAATGTAAAACATGAGCGAAGCTTCCAAGAAAGCTCTGGTAATCGCGAAAATAATGCTTCAGTCGATTCATCAATATATGACATTAAATGTCCTTTCACAAAAGTAACATAATACCCAGCAATGCCCTACAACACATCAGCGGTAATAGGCACTTGCCGACTACGTGCTTGCATCCAGCTCGTGACAAAAGGTGGCAATGAAGTGAGAATCAAACCAATAATAAGTGTTGACTCATAACGAATGATACTCCCTACATCAATACCGTTGGGCGGGATAAAACTCACCACTAACGTCGTTAGCACACCAATCATCCCAATCAGCGCAACCAGCAAAACGCCAGGGAGTCCGCCTGGGATACTAAAAGCTCTGGGGTGGTGAGGTGCTTTAATTCGAAGGGCAATCGCTGTCAAAAACATTAACAAATACATCAACATATACAGTTGTGCAGCAAGGGCTGTCAGAAGCCAATAGGATCCATTCACCGTCGGCATGAAAAGAAACAGGCTCGATAAAACGGTGACAATCACGGCTTGTCCAACCAACATAAATGTTGGAGCACCGTGTTGATTTGTTTTTTGGAAAACAGGAGGCAAATTGCCATCCACTGCTGCTACCAAAAGACCCTTGGTTGGCGCAATAATCCAATTGCTCACCCCCCCAAGTCCACCCATTACCAAGGTCAGTGCAACTAACGGCATTAGCCATGTAAGATGGTATTCGCCAAAAAAAGCATCAAAGGCCTGCATAATCCCAGCTACAAGATTGATCTCTTCCTTAGGTAGAACAATTGCGATGGATAAAGAACCCAAAATCAGAGTTCCTAATATAATACAAACTGAGTAAATCAATGCCTTCGGAAAAGCCCTCTGCGGATTATGTACATCATTGGCATGTACGGTAGCAATTTCAATTCCACAAAACGACAGCATAATCGCTGTTAAAGAAACCCAGATTGATTTGTCATGCCAATGCGGCAAAATACTCGCCATATCAAACTGCACTTCAACGGGATTTCCATGCAAAAGCCACATTACGCCTAAACCAATGATCAATGTCATCGGCAGTAGCAAACCGGATATCGTACATATCGAACTGAACAAAGCAGAAGAGCGCATCCCATAAAGATTAATAAGTGTCACCCCCCAAAAGGAACTTACAATCACCGACCATAAAAAATAAGGATTGCGCGCCAGGCTTGGATCTATCAAATAACCAACAGTGCCAGCGACAAAGGAGAGGATGGTCGGGTACCAAATCACATTTTCAATCCATTGTAACCAAATCGCAAGAAACCCCATCCGCTTGCCAAAAGCCTCTCGAACCCATATATATATTCCACCTTGCTCAGCCCAACCTGAAGCAAGCTCTGCAGAAACAAGTGCGGTAGGAATGAGAAAAAACAAAGATCCAAGGATAAAAAAAGCAATCAGCTGGCTACCAAACAAAGCGGTCGCAGGTAGATTTCGGATACTATCAACAGAGCCAACCGTTATCATGGTAAGACTGAAAACTGTCAATGATCGTCTTACTTTACTCATGATATTCTCTCTTCACGCTTTAATCACCCACTATTTATTTGCCCAACAATTAGGCATTATAATTAAGTTAGCTTAAGAAAAGCTTAATACTCGTACAAAAAAAATACTATTTCTGTCTTGCAAACCGCTAGATAATACTCTGTTCACCTCGGATGAACAATAAATCAAGCATCAATCTATCGACAGTTAAATAAAATGACTCCAGTAACCCTTCAATTATTTACCAAATAAAAATACCACATTGATCACATTTGCGCCACATGTTACGCTCCAACTTTACAGCATAAAATTACCTTTATCCGGAGTACTGATTCATGAAATTGTTTTACACAGTATTTGTGTCTATGATGTTAAGTTCCTCGTTATTTGCACAAAATATTCATATTGAAGGCACAATCTCTCATCGGGTTCCTATGTATAGTATGCAAGCGGTTGGCGCAGCCACTGCCAATGATAACAGGTCTAGCAAGAGCCGCGTCTTTAAATTACTGAAGGTCACTTTATCTCATAATGCTCAACAAATTCTTGCAAAGAACTTAACTCGCGCCTTAGCCAATCAAAAAACACCCACAAAAATGCTCGCCAACAACACGA
>JBIIJL010000022.1:0-26827 GCA_044233795.1 Legionella sp.
GCCTTCTCCGATCGCATTGATACTAATAAAACTCTAACTGACATAAAAACAGGTTTAGTCAGTGGAGATAGAACTGTATTTGCAGTACTGCTTCTTGATTTTGATCTCGGTACAATGGGTGCTGTTGGTAGCAAAAATGTGCTGCACGACTCATGGGTATTAACGCCTGAAATTGCCAGAGACGCGTTTCTTGATGGAGACTTTGGAGCTCATGAAATGGTGATCACAGGTTATGATGATGATGCAGTTTCTATCGATGATTCAGGCGATGAGCATCGCGGATTGCTCACATTAAGAAATTCGTGGGGTGATAAAATTGGCGATCATGGCAATTTTTACATGTCCTACGATTACTTCAAGTTTCTTGTTATCGAAGCACAACGTATCCGAAGATTCAATTTTCTAGAAAAAACTCCAGTAAATAACTAGGGCGAATTGACATATGGACCCTGCCGGGTCTCGCAAAAGGCGGAACCACTTTTTTTACAAATATAGCTTGTGATGAAGTCATCTATTTGATCCCAAGTTATTTGTTTAGTTGAATCTAGGAGTCGTCGATTTTTAGAAGTGTTCGTCCGTCAGGTCTGGCTAGGATCAATCTAATACACTTAACGTATGCGCATGCCAGTGAGCACATCAAACATGGTGCTTACCTGGCGCTCACCTCCTAACTCGCCTCCAAGTATGGCATCAACACCATCAGGAAATTGACCCACCACCCCATTTACATCAATTGCCGGTAACTGCCCGCTCAAATTGGCACTGGTTGAAATCAAGGGACCTGATTGACAAAGAGCTCTCTGCAATGGATGTGCGCTCATCCTGATGGCAATGCCTGGATGCTCGCCACTAAGGCATGCCAGAATACTCCGGGCCTTTGGAAAAATCCTCGTCACAAAGCCTGGCCAATTTTTTTTAACCTTGATGAGTTGCTGTTCAGAGACATCACCGATAAGAAGCCGTAATTGCGACCAATTCTCTATCAGTACAATAAACCCTTTGTTTAGTGGGCGTCGTTTAAGAGCCGCCAGTCGCTCCATTGCCACTTTGTTAAACGGACAACAGCCCAATCCATATACAGCTTCAGTAGGATAGGCAATCACTTTGCCCTGCTGCAACAACACTTGTGCTTGCTCAATATCGCAAAAGAAGGGCATGATGATATGATTTTTTGTGCGAAATTTATTCAAATAATACGCCTTGTATGTATGTTTTACAAAGCACTCTAAGACATATTAGCTAGGCTAGCAACTAGTAAAGATTGTATTTTTGCAACAATTCATTTACAATGCGATTATTATTTAATCAAATGATTACTGGCACGAGCATGATACGGTTCAATTCTGTTCTTGTATATACATTACTCTTTCTCTCAACTCTAACACACGCTTTTACTCCCAGCCTTAGAGAAAAAATTGGCCAAATGCTACTGATTGGCTTTGAAGGTAAAAGTGTTCACCTCAACTCACCGATAGCCAAATTTATTGAAAAAAGCAACATCGGTGGGGTGATTTTATTTGACTATAATAGCCGAACAAAACAATACGATTATAATATTGCAAGCCCCGAGCAAGTAACCCTTTTAAACCAACAACTACAATCTTTTGCTTCAACAGGCAATCTAGCACACCGCCGTGAAATGCTCCCCTTATTAATCTCTGTTGATTATGAAGGAGGTAAAGTTAATCGACTCAAAGAAGAATATGGCTTCCCCAAAACTTTGTCTGCAAAAACCATGGGAACCATGTGGTTAGATGAAGTCAAGCCCTATGCCAAAATCATGGCTAATACATTGAGTAACTCAGGATTTAATTTAGATTTTGCACCCGTGCTAGATGTTGATGTCAATCCAGCGAATCCTGTGATTGGTAAAAAGGAAAGAAGTTTTTCAGAAAATCCAGACCGTATTGCCCCATATGCCCAACTGTTTTCTAAAGCATTACTAGAGAAAGGCGTTCAATGTGCTTACAAACATTTCCCAGGACATGGCAGCTCTTCAGCAGATTCTCACATGGGGTTTGTTGATGTCACAGAGACTTGGCATGATGAGGAGCTTCGCCCATATGAACAATCATTCAAAACAGCCAAACACTGCGGCATGGTGATGACAGCACACATTGTGAATCGCAAACTCGATACATCAGGACTTCCTGCGACCTTATCGAAACAGATATTAACGGGTATCTTACGTCATGAGCTTAAATTTAAGGGTGTTGTCGTGACCGATGACCTACAAATGAAAGCCATTACTGACCATTATGGCTTAGAAAAGGCGGTGACTCTGGCCATAAATGCAGGTGCTGACATGCTAATGTTTGGAAATCAATTAGACAAAGACTTGCAAGATCCAGAAGAGATTATTAATCTAGTTCAGCAACAAATCGCTAAAGGCTTAATTTCAAAGCGTCAAATTGACAAAGCCTACCAACATATTCGTCATTTTAAATTGACTCTACAGAAGCATCTGACCGTTGTCGGCTCCCAATCAGAACCGCAGACTTAGGTAAGAGTTCTAACGCTTGAGGCTCATCGAAGCTAAACAATGAGAGTTGTCGCCGACTAAATGAATAATGCCTCAGTCTAGTAGAATCATAATTCTCGCTTTGTAAAAACCTTGGCACATCGGCAACAGATTGTTGTTTTTGCAAACCTCGTATTAGATCATCGCTTAAATGCGTACCTTGCTCCTGTAAATTTCTAAACAATTTTCGCTTCACTTCGGGGGAATTTCGAAATAAACCTAACACAACAGATGCTTGATGTTTACGTTCACGATATTTTTCTAAAGGAATGGTCTCTTTACAGTATTTAACGCCATGAGAAAACAAACTCCCTATCGTCACAGGGAACCATTTTTCTTGAAATACAACATCCGGAAAATAAAATGACAAGCGGTGTCCCAACTTTTTTGTTAACCAACCAGGAGAAGATCCCATGGGCCGATCATGATTCACCGTGTAATTAATTAAGCAGATCTTACGAAAATATTCTTCTATTTTACGCATCCCCGCTGCAGAACTAATTGCGTTATGAATGTGACGAATTCTTGCTACTTGGGAGTGCAGTGAGTTTGCAATATCTACAACATAAAGCCTAGCCTTTTCTGTTGCTCGCACAAGCAGTAAATCTTCAGTCATTTCTCCTTGTTGATAAAGCGTCTCTCGAATAATGCAGCGAAAAAAATCGTCTGTTCTAACGCACGTATCTAGAATTTTTTTAATCGCAGTATTTGCATTATCAAAAATATTCATTCGGTAATTTGACCAGCTCAATGCAATGTCTTCAGGCGCAGAGATTGATAATAGTTCTTTTTCAGCATCATGTAACACATTGATATGTGCATAGATCACAAGATTTTGGATTTCAGAAACAATCAAAGAAAGCTTGCTCTCAATTTTATCCAAAGAGCTTGAAGCAAGCTGAGCCAACGACAGACTGATATTCGTTAATTCACTGACATGAAAAACGCCAAGCCCCATTCTAATCACAGAAAACGCTATACCTATAACCGCTTGTTTATATTTGATATCCTCTTCTTCAACTTGTGCAATAAATTGCTGAGCCTGACGAGCCTGGTAGCTTAATTGCGTTGAGATAGCACGTAAAAGTTGATCTTGCTCAATAATCGCATGAGTAAACTCATGGAATGGGGTCGCCAAGCCGGCTTGGATAAGTAAAATGAGCTTTTTTTCCGTCACAGGATTTAATATCAACTCTCGCGAGGCAAGCCGAAGTGGTTGTTCTTTTTTGGCAATATGAAGACTTGCCTCAAATTCTGCAAAATGCAAATTATAGTAATCTCGATAAGCCTGAGCTACTTCTGGGATAGCCAGGTACTGCAGCACCTCTTCAACTGCTGATGTTTTTAGGACATCAAGTCCAAGTATACGGTGAGCTGGATCAATCAAAAACCCGAATGGACCGTCTTGAGCTCTGCTGACTGAAGTGCACTCATCAAGGCACAAAAAATAGTCATGGACCGACAGATGTCGCCGAATCAAGGGCAACTTAATTATTTTTTCTACCACTCTTGTGGGAAAAGAGCTAAACAATCCTTCCATAGTTAATTCGTAAGCCATTGCTTCATCTCCTTGGAACTTTTTTATCCGCGCACAGCTTAAAATAACCAACCACTAGACATCATGTCAGTTTTTTTAGTGATCTGCAATTGAACTGCTCTTTAACTACGTTCATGCTTACTGCTATCATTTAGCCTTAGAACAGGGGGCAACCAAATGTTTCAAGATATATTTAATAAAACGTGGTGGATGAATACCGTAACTTTTTTTTTAATAGCAACTGCTTTGATGATTCCCCTTAGCCCAACACTCAAGAGTATTTTTCTTGTGGGCTCACTATGTGGTGTTTTACTCACGCCTTTGTACCGGCAGTCATTCTCTCTTGTACTATCCATGACTTGGTGCAAAATACTCATTGCGCTGTTTTTTTTCTTATGTGTGGCTTGTTGTTGGAGCCCCGCCCCTCTTCAAACCAAACTTATCTTTGTAGAAAAATATTCAAAGCTCTTAATGCTACCCGTTTTAGCGCTAGGCTTTCAGAAGAAAGCGCTTCGTCAAGCAAGTATTCATGCTTTTTTATTCGCTATGTGCATTACCTGTATCCTCTCTATTTTTCATATGACGCGCAGTGCCGATCCCGGCCAAATATTTCACAACCATATCGTTACAAGTTTTATGATGTCTTTTGCAGCTTATTTAGCAGGGCTTTTTTCTTTGCAAACCAAGGGCATCAAACGCATACTCTACATAACACTCATAACAATTTTTAGTTATCAAATTATTTTTATCAATGCTGGCCGCGCAGGCTACTTGTTATATTTTATGTTGCTCCTACTCCTACTCACGCAAAACATACCAGTAAGACACTTAGTCAGCAGTGTGATTTGTTTTTGCCTGGTCTTTAGCTTTCTTAGCTTTCAAAGCAGCGTTTTTTCTAATCGAATTCACCAAGTGATTGCTGATTTAAATCACTATAAACAAGGTAACATGAATACCCCCATTGGCCTTCGCTTGATGTTTCATCAACGTGCGAAATCAATTTTTTTATCCAGTCCCCTTATAGGACGAGGCACGGGCAGCTTTTCTTACTATTTTCAAAAAGAAAATACGCTGCCTGAATGGAAAAACCTACTTGACCCACACAGCCAATATTGGCTAATAGCCGCTGAATGGGGCATCATGGGACTTATATTGGTTTTTTCATTTTTTGTAAGTTTGGCAAGAAGTGCTTTTCATTTAAGTACGATGAAACCCATCATGCTGGGAATGCTTGTGGCTTTTGTACTCGGCAATCTTACTGATTCACTATTGCTTTATTCAGCTATCGGCAATTTGTTTATTTTATTCTGTGCTATGTGTTTAGGCGAGTTAATTGAAAGTGAACATTTAAAGCCACTTGAAAGTACCTCCATCTTAAATAGAGAACCACTTTGCCAGCAGACCGCATGAAACTATTGGTTCGCCTACCTAATTGGGTGGGAGATGTGATCATGGCGCTCCCAGCATTGGAGGCCATCAAAAATGCCGGTATTGAACCAATAGTATTTGGCAAACCTTGGGCAAAAGAGCTTTTACATGCAACAGGCATGCGTACATTCGCGATGACAGGTGGTTTTTGGCACAACGTTAACACGATGATGTCAGCCTCAAACGTGAAAAACACCTTGCTGCTAACCAATAGCCTATCTAGTGCAATCAGTTCCCGCTTAGCTCGCAAAATTGCTGTTGGATACAACACGGACCAACGTGGAATTTTTTTAAAACATCGCATGACAAAGCTCATCGGTCTTCATGAAGTAGAATACTTCTGGAGGCTTGCCAAATATACAACTGAATGTTTTTTTAATATCAAAACTTGGCCTGATCAAATACCCAATCGCCTGTCATTGCCCATAAACAGCGACTTAACAGCAAAAGTCCAATCATACCTAGCGGCTGCAAACATCCACTCGCCATTCACGGCGCTCTGCCCTTTCGCACAAGGTAGGGGTAAAAACAACGGTGAGAAAATTTGGCCTTATTGGCGTGAATTAACCGATTATTTACATAGCCATCACCAGCAAGTGGTGGTATGCCCTGGGCCAAATGAAGTCATGCTATGCGATCAAAGAGTCCCAAACGCGCACATTTTGTCTGGATTGTCATTAAGCGAGTATGCTGCCGTTCTTTCTTTTGCCAATCGAGCTATTGCCAACGATAGCGGACCAATGCACTTAGCGACGGCTATGGGCACACCTACGCTTGGTATCTTTGGAGTAAGCGACCCAAATAGAACACGTCCATGGGGTGGCACATACATCGGCAGTCAGCGTTCATGGCCAAGCTTAACTGAAGTGCTAAACTGCTTGGGGGAGCAATTGCCCTAAAAAACCAACCGTTGCCTGAAACACCTTTTCTACATCTAATGATTGAAGCCCGAGCATTGGATTTACAGTATCCTCAGCACGCAATACCTTATATCGACCAGAAGACATAAAAGGCCCACAATCAGCCGGATCATATCCTGAAAACAATACCACCATTGGGGTATCTAATGCTGCGGCCAAATGCATTACACCTGTATTAGCTGTAACTAATAAGTTCATTCGTTGAAGGAGGCAAAGATAACGCTCAAAATCAAGCCTATCTCTTAACAACAGCACCCTTCCTTGACTCATTTCTTGAATTTTAAGACCAAGTCGTCGTTCTTCAATCTTTAAGTCCATCACAATTTTTAAATCAATGTCTTGTTCATCAGCAAACTTGGTCAACATTTTTGCAAATGATGTGAAATTTTGCCAAGGCCAAAGGCGATGGATACGCTCTGTTTTATTGCCGACTCGGCCATAACCACTAAACGTTGGATGAAACCCTACAAGAAAAGTCTTATCGGTAATCCCTAGTTTCAAAAGTGACGAATTTAGAGTCTTTGCTTGATGAGATTGAACTGATAAATAGGGTGTTGGTGGTATCTCTTTCAAAGAAGAAGCAACTAATTGAAGACAACGACTTGAGTAATGCTCTACCTTGTTTTGTAATTGAATAATGGCTGCATAGCCAGGTAACATCGCTCTCCACCTTGGTTTAGTTTCAAAACAGTAGATTTTGTCAAACTGATTTTTTTTTAAATAGCGTTTGAAACGGAACCTCTCACGGAGTCGATACAGAGCACGGGGTCGGTACAAAAACAACTGGTCCTCTTTAAAACCGAGTTTGTGCATCAACCGTAAGCCATCTTTACTCGTCACCATATAAAGACAGGCTTCGGGGTGCTGTCTTCTGACCTCAAGAAGCGCGGGCAAAAGCATCACCATATCACCCATCCGCCCAACTCTAATAAACAGGATCTTCATTGTTTAATTAGTCCATTAACTCTCGGTTTTAAAATATTGCGGATCAAACTTGTAGCAATACCAATCCATCTGTCGAGAATCATCTTCAAAGTTATATTTCACCATATCAAACCCAGCTAATTCCTGTCTTTTCATCAGATAACACACCCTTAATACATTCATATAGGCAATGAAATGATATCCTTTGTTTCTATCTGTGTAACTTGTTGGAAAAGTAAAATATCCAGGATGAACAATAAGATCAACAGGCTTTCCTCTGAGCAAAATTTGCCCAGAGAATGCGGTAACACCATGAATAATCATGCAAAATCCAAAAAATAGCGCAAATTTAGCCTTCATATACACAACCTCCCAAATCGATATTTAGAAGAATTTATGTTAATTATAGGATTTTTTTACACACATTGTTGGGCTGGTGATGGTTGCTACTCCAAAATTTCACTGACTTGATGAATCATTACATCTTCCAAGGGAACGTCACCATGCCCCATGCGCTGCCCTGTTCTAACTTTGGCTATGGTATCAACAACATCCATCCCATCAACCACTTCAGCAAACACACAATAACCAAAGCCCTGAGGCTCTTCACTTGTAAAGTTTAAAAATGAGTTATCCGCCACATTAATAAAAAACTGGCAAGTAGCAGAATGTGGATCCATCGTTCGTGCCATAGCAACCGTACCTCGTCGATTTGTTTTAGCAGTTTTTGCCTCATTTTTAATCGATTGTTCGGTCGGCTTGGTTTGCATATCGGTTGTCAGACCCCCGCCTTGTATCATAAAGCCATCAATCACTCGATGGAAAATTGTTTCATTATAAAAACCAGCGCGTGCATACTTTAAAAAATTAGCCACCGTATCAGGCGCTTCTTCCTCATGCAATTTGAGGCGAATATCACCCTTAGATGTTGTCAACAAAATCATCATTCCCCCTGTTGTGATAGTATCAATGCGCGCATTCTAGCACAAACATCCTGCAAAACATGAACATTATGGATACTTGCTAATGCTGTAAAAATCGTTGCTTTTTGTTTGAAGGCGCTATGCAGAAACGCACGCGAATAGTTCTTGCATGTATAACATGAACAGTCCTCCATGATAGGATTAAGGTCGTCACTAAAACAGGCTTTCTTAATTTGAATACGGCCTTGTTCATACTGGCTCACAAACTTCAACCAATGTCCGTCTGCAACAATTTCTCCACAATATAAAGCACCATGACGTGCGTTACGCGTAGGTGCCACACAATCAAACATATCAACCCCTTCACGCACGACATCCAGCAAATCTTGCGGAGACATCCCAACACCCATCGTATAGCGCGGTTTATGTTCGGGCAAAAATGCCCTGACCGTACGAATCACCTCAACAGTTGCCGGCATATCAAAACCAATGGTCTCTCCACCAATTGCAAGCCCATCTGTATTCATTGATGCGACAAACTCTGCGCTTTCACGACGTAAATCTTCAAAAACACCGCCTTGAATAATGCCAAACAATGCTTGCGGTGAACCATAAATAGAGGTTGGGCGCTCTTGATGATACGCCACAGACGCTTCAAGCCAACGATGCGTTCGCAACAAGATCTTTGATACCTCGCTGTGCGTGCAATCATCAGGTGTGCATTGATCAAAAGCCATAATAATATCAGCACCAATGATTTTTTGCGTTTGTAATGACATTTCTGGGGTCATATGGATAATTCGCTGAGTTCCTGGCAATTTGAAATGAGCACCTACATCATCAATCTGACAGATTTCCTTATTTTTGGATAAACTAAACACTTGAAAGCCACCACTATCGGTCAACATCGGACCATGCCAACCCATAAAAGCATGCATACCTTGGGCGCGCTTGATAACCTCCATCCCAGGCGCGCACAGCATATGGTAAGTATTGCCACCAAGAATGATTTGGCTCCCAGCAGCATGAAGTTCATCAGGCATCATATTATTCACCCCAGCACGGGTACCCACTGGCATGAATACAGGCGTGATAAATGCTCCATGAGGGGTGGTGACACGTGTAACACGAGCGTGCGTATGGGCATGACGATGGATGATTTCACAGTGAAATGTCTTCAATGATGACTACCTTGTTTTTCTAACAAACAATAGGCAAGCATACTCAATATGGCTGTAAACAAAAAATACAATAATGCCCATAGCGGCATGGATAGCCCAAGCCAACGCCAGGTCACCTCATTGCAATTCCCACTGCCAAGAAATAACGCGCGCAACACATCGGACCAGGGAAAATAATGAATCAAGATGTTAAGATCAGGCAAGCATGCTGGGGCAAGATCTGCTGGCAATGACTGTAAATATAATTGCCTTACAGCAAAAAAAACACCCGAAAATGCAAAGAAAATCTGCGAACACAAGACGTGCTGTGCACGCTTTAATGTACACAACCCAAGACCTATTAATGCAAAAAACAACACAAAAAAAACACATAGTCGTTGCATCAAACATAAAGGGCAAGGCGTTAAATGAAGCATGTACTGAAAATATAAACTAGCCCCAAAAATAAACAGCGTTAACGACGCAAGACCACTTTGAAAGAGTCGGTAAGCACGTTTGCTCATTTGTCTGACACCATATATTCAATAGCAGATTTCATTTCGGCTTCTGTACAATCAGAACAAGTACCTTGAGATGGCATCGCATTCAAACCTTTTATGGAAGAACCAACCAATTCATCAATTGTTTTTTTACTCATCCTTGGCGCCCAATCACTCTTATCATGAAACCGTGGCGCACCAAGCAGGCCATCTTGATGACAGGTAATACAATACTGTTCATAAATATCCTTTCCTGACCTTGCTTCTGCAGCAATTGATACAATAGATACCAGAACAAAACTAAAAAATACCCATCTTTGCATGAAAATACCTCAACATCATGAAGGACAAAATGATACCGATAAGTTGCATGTATTTCCACTCTTAGAGCTCGTTAACTCAGCAAAAGCTCTTCTGTATCCAACTCTTCGAGATAACGATGATAGGAGAAAATCTTGTCTGTGGGGACATCAAAAAGAACATTCCCTTTTAGATAAGCATAATAATACGTTTCTTGCCCTTCAAACCGGTTGGCAGCAACCAAACAACTCGACCAATCTTGTTGTTGTTGTTGATGATTCACTCCGCCACTAAGCCAAAGGCCAGGAATTTTTTCCCCGCGCTTAAGCTCTTCTAATACGCTATCCTGTCCGCCTTTATCCTGGGCAAAATTATAATGAAGACGAATGTCCGCATCATTTTTAACCATTAGATAACTCACGTTGGCATCATCATCGAGCATTAAAAAAGTACCTGAGTTATCTACTAAATAATACTCAACAATACCATTCTCTTCTCGAAGGTCTGAAAAAAATTGTGCGAACTTCCTGTCTTCAAGGCAGCTTGGTGATTTAATTGACAGCATGCGAACCACCATATTTGACATCGCTTGGAAGTATTGTAATTGCAAATCATAAATACTCTTGGTCATTTCAAAAACTGCATTGATAGCGTTTTTTTTGATATAGCGGTGAATTAATCCGTCGTTAAAAGCCGCTATAGCGAGCCCCTCATCAGCAGCTCCAGTAAGAAGAATTTTTTTGATACTATTGTTTTGAATACTGCGACAAAATTCAAGCCCATTCATTCCAGGCATCGCATAATCAACTACCACCACAGTAATTTCCGAAAAACGATGAGGATTGTAAACTTCAGCATGAACTGCCGCCAAATCAAGATTGATAGTATGGTTGGTTATAGGACCATTTTTTGCTTCCGTATATTCACTTAAACAATGCTGACTAATCACATCTAATTCACAGCGTTTACTTTGAATATATTTGAGGGCTTTGATGGGTGAGTCGAAGAAGCGGTAAGCTACTCCTTCATCTAGCTGTAAAACAAAATTGAGCAGAAAATCGTGACTATCATCTAGGAACAATGCCGTACTTGGAAAATAACACGTAGGGATTGAAAAACGTTGCATAGTTCCTCCTGAACATGTTTTTCAACGGTGATAATAAAATAGCACGCCTCTGTTCTTTATTCAAACAATCATAAACGGTAACTTAAACGTGCTGTAGCCTCCCACCTACTTCACAACAAATATCCGCACCAAAACGGCGCACCACTAATTTATAAAAGCCTTGTGCGTCGTACTTAATGCGCAATATGTTGAGCGATGTAAATATTCCATTCGTTTTTTAACACTTACATCCCCTTCTATTCCAATATTGATGAAAAGCCATGTTATTATCCTCTATTAATTCATCCCTTTTATTTTACTATGCAAAAAAAAATCATACGTATTGCCACGCGACAAAGCCCGCTAGCATTGTGGCAAGCCAACCATTGCCGAACCTTGCTTTTAGACCACCACCCAAATCTTATTATTGAGCTGTTGCCCATGGTGACATCTGGAGACAAATTTATCAAAGACAAGTTATTAGCATTGGGAGGGAAAGGCTTATTTGTTAAAGAGCTCGAAGAGGCACTTCTCGATAAACGAGCTGATTTGGCCATACATTCGATGAAAGATGTTCCCCATCAATTTCCAAAAGGCCTATGCCTTCCTACTATTTTAAAACGCGCTAACCCATATGATGCATTGATAAGCAAAGAACATCTCACCCTAGCCCATCTTCCAGAAGGTGCTGTTATCGGCACATCAAGTTTACGTCGCCAATCCCAGTTATTAAACTATAGGCCTGATTTTGTGATTAAACCCCTGCGAGGCAATATCGGGACCCGTCTTGAAAAGCTAAATAAAGGTAACCTTGATGCCATTATCCTCGCCGTAGCCGGTCTTGAGCGCATGGCCATGCAAAACCTTATTACCGAGCAATTGGATTCTGAAATCATGTTACCTGCTTGTGGACAAGGTGCTCTCGGCATAGAATGCCGAGAAGATGATACGCACATACAAGCAATCATAGCTCCGCTAAATGACGCAATCACTGCCACTTGCGTTCATAGTGAACGTCACATCAACACAAGACTCGGCGGAAATTGCCATGTTCCCATCGCCATTTACTGCGCTTTATTCGATAATGAAACGATCCGCTTAAAAGCAAAAGTTGCCTCAGCTGATGGCAGTATCATCATCACTCACTGCGAAATAGGCGCAGAAACAGAAGCTTCGCTGCTCGCTGAAGCCTGTGCAGCAGGTATATTGGCAAAAGGGGCTTCGGCGCTCCTTTCATCATGAATCAATCAACCATTGACCTTAAAGGATTACGTATCCTCAACACCCGCCCCTACCCCCAAAACCTTAATTTGAATCATTCAATCATTCAAGCATCAGGCGTACCCATTTCTTTTCCAACGCTTCTGATAGAACCTACCGACCATGAATGGGTAAAAAAAATGGGCGATTTATCAACTCTCGACCAAGTAATTTTTATCAGTATCAATGCGGTCGAGCATTTCTTCAGCGCCTTACAAACACAGCAGATCATCTGGCCTAGCAACATTCAAGTGACCACCATCGGCAAAGGCACTGCTCAATCACTGAAAAAATGGAATATTCGAGTAGACAATGTCCCCCCCATACCAAACTCAGAGCATCTTTTAAGTCTTCCAATATTTCAAAATATTGCACATCAAAAAGTCCTGCTCGTAAAGGGTGAGGGCGGTCGGGACGAAATTGCTAGTACTCTGATGAAACTCGGTGCACATTTAATTCCAATCGAGGTCTATCGAAGAGATGTGCCTAAAATCAATCAAGAAATGACCAGGAAGCTCTGGCATGATAACCTGGTGGATATTATACTATTCACCAGTCAACAAGCGATCGTCAATGCGTTTACTTTAGTCGGCAGAGCTGGACGCTCATGGCTTTGTAATACACCTTGTATCTTGATCAGTGAGCGATTAGCCGGTATAGCTTATGAACTAGGCATCAAGCACATTACCGTGAGCCCTTATGATAACTTACTGCTGGCCCTTGAACATTATCAACAGGAACGCATCTAAACAACACCTTCCACAAGGATTGATTCATGAACACGAACAATGACGCTAAAATAAAAATTCCACCAAAAACCCCAAGCCACCCGACCAAGCAAGGTTATCGAATTTACATCATCCTCATCCTGTTAATGACACTATCAGCGTTTGGCGGTCTTTTTTTATTCATCATGCATTTGCAATCAAGTCCCCGTCAAACCCAACAATCGATAGAAGCCATCCTCCTCCAATTAAACCAACTAAAAACAAAACAACTAGAAAACAAAGCCAACGTTGATGAGGCCATTGCGACCTTGAACACCAAACAACATCAAATTGATGATACGCTAAACCTGCAAACCCAACATTTTCAAGCATCACTAGCTGAACACAACTATCAAACTGTAGATTGGCATTTCCAAAAAGCACGCTATCTTCTTGAATTAGCTGAAATCAACCTGCATTGGAGCAAAGATCATCAAACAACAGTTTCCCTCTTGCATCAAGCTGACGGCATACTGGCAAATATCCAAGACCACAATTTGTTTCCCATAAGAGAGGCCATCGCGAAAGAAATCACCTCCGTCAACGCCTTACCTAAAAAAGATCTCACCGGGGTACTTGCAAGGTTAACTGCGCTTGAAAATGAGATCACCGAATTACCGTTAAAATCAGCATTGTTATCCCTCAACGATTTACCAGCACACCAAACACCGCAGAAAAACGCCTCGTCTTGGCAGAACCATTTCAGCGCCACTCTAATGTTCCTCGAAAAACTGGTTGTTGTTCAACGTCACGATGAAGAGGTGTTGCCCATTCCATCCAAATTCTATGAATCGATATTGCGTGAGGCCATCCGTTTAAACATAGAAGAAGCACAATGGGCATTACTACAAAATGATGAGGCAATCTATCAATTTTCACTCACCCAAGCAATCAAAAATCTACTACGTTGTTTTCAGGCAAGTGATGCCAAAACCAACGTCTTTAGAAAAGAAATCCAATCCCTACAAGCCATCCCTTTTTTTTCTTGTAACAAATCTATCTCACTGCAATCATTACCATTACTCAACCAATTAATTACAGCAAACAATGAACCACTCAGTATAACTACAGGAGCAAAAACACCATGATACGCGCACTGTGTATTTTTATCTTGCTCTTCGCGTCCGTATGGCTCGGAGTTGAATTACAACGAGATCCCGGATATCTATTAATTGCGATAGATCATTGGACCATCGAAATGACCCTCTGGGTCGGCGTAATTGGATTGGTAATGTGTTTTGTAGTATTGCATTTTTTGTTTAATTTTCTATCTTTTATTGCTCATTTACCCACATCATGGGGAAAAAGACTGGCGAAACACCGCGTGCAAACAGCACAAGCTCAAACACGCCAAGGGTTAATAGAATTTAGCGAAGGTTACTGGCAACAAGCAAAGAACCACCTCATCAAAGCACTCCCTGACACTGATACCCCCCTACTCAACTACCTCACAGCAGCACGCGCTGCACAAGAAATGGGTGATAACAAACTTCGTGATGATTATTTGCGCCAGGCTCAACAATCCATGCCCGAAGCAAAAATAGCTGTAGAATTAACCCAAGCACAATTGCAACTTGCCAATCGGCAATGGGAGCAAGCATTAGCCACATTAAGGCATTTACAAGATTTAGCCCCCCAACATCCCTATGTCTTAAAGCTTCTTGTACAACTCTATGAAGAGGTTAAAGATTGGCCTCAATTAATCCTCTTGCTTCCTGATCTAAAACGACACCATGCAATTACCGATAATGCATTTACTCTTTTAGAACATAAGGCATACTTACAAACCATCCTTGATCTTATCAAGCAGGATCAAATGGATACTCTGACCACCTTGATGGGCAAGCTCCCTAAGCATTTAACCAACGATACTCAGCTGATCAGGGAGTATACGAATTATCTTCTACATAAACAAGAAAATATAAAAGCAGAGTCAATCCTTCGCCGCGTTCTCAAAAAACAATTCAGTGAGCCATTGATTGCGCTTTATGGAAAAACCCAAGCATCTGAGTCGCAGTTAAAATTCGCAGAATCCCTACTTCGCGAACACCCGCATTCTCATGGCCTATTTTTGTGTCTTGGCCGTTTATGCAAAACCCAAGATCTCTGGGGAAAAGCCCGTGTCTATCTCGAACAAAGTATTGAATTTGGCGAGTCTATGGAGTCGTATTTAGAGCTTGGAGAACTTCTTCTCCAACTCAACTCACCCACGGAGGCTCTTGAGGCGTTCAAGAAGGGGCTCTTATTGGCCTTAACACCACACCAGGACTGAAAAAATTTATCAAAATATAATTGACGATAAACTATCAATTACACTAGCTATCAAAGGACCTGGCTCGACATAAGCCTTTTCCTTTAAGGTAGACTGCCAAATCCCCTGAGGCCACAGAGGATCATCGCGATAACGTGCCACCACATGCATATGAAACTGTGCCACGATATTGCCTAAAGCACCTATGTTAATTTTATCCGGTTTAAACATGCATTGAACAATGCGCGACAACTGATGCATCTCATCCATCAATTGACATCTATCTGGTTTAGAAAATTCAGTGAGTTCAGTGAGATGAAGCCTGCGCGGGACCAATATAAACCATGGATAATGAGAATTATCTTTTAATAATACACAAGAGAGCGGCCAATCAATCAATTTAAAACTGCTGGCCTGTAAGCGTTCATCTAATTGAAAATCATCTTTAATATGCATCGATACGTTGCCCGTAGCTTACGCACCTGAAATGCTAAACAAAACCTCGACATTACCACGCGTTGCGTGTGAATAGGGACATATTTTTTCATGAGCCTCTTTGACCAAACTTTCGAGCTCTTGGTGAGGTAATTGTTTGTCTTCAATTTTAAAATTAACTGCCAGACCAAAACCACCCTCTTCTCGCGGACCAATTGAAACATTGCATGTAATTTTAGCCTTGCTAGCATCTCTCTTATGCTGCCTAGCAACAAAATCTAGCGCCCCACCAAAACAAGCAGCATAGCCGGCGGCAAAAAGATGCTCTGGAGTTACAGTATTCGGTTTTGCCTGTCCCCCCATTTCTTTAGGCAAGGATAAATCAACACTCAGTGCACCATCACTTGTGCCGCTGTGTCCATTACGACCACCGTTAGCAACGGCTGTAACCATAAATAAGGCTTTAATGTTGTCCATGTTTCTGCTCATTACATTGAATAAAACGATGTGGCAAAGAATACGTCTTATTCCGCATCACCACAACCCTTGTTGAAAACTCCCCTCATCTAGGGAACTCTCGATACATCCTAGTTACCCTCCCTTAAAGATAAACCCGACATTGGTCCTCACAATACCCATCCAAACGCTCAACTTGTATCGTTAAATGGTGAATCTGATGATGTTGTCGCAAATACAGACCAAGTGTTGATCGTGCTTCATCTGTCAACACATCAGTTGGCATCCATAAATGTACGGACATAGCATTTTCGTGTGTGCTGAGCGCCCAGATATGCAGATCATGAACCCCTTGCACACCGGGTTGTCTTAAGAGTAATGCACGCACATCTCCCAATACAATCCCCTCAGGCACCCCATCAATGATCAACCGAAAACTATTGGCAAATAAAAACCAAGTCCCCTTCAAGATCATCATGGCAATGAGCAGACCTACCAGAGGATCAAGCCACATCCATCCAGTAATTAACAACAACCCTGCAGACACGACCACACCCAACGAAATCAGCGCATCATACATGAGATGTAAAAATGCTGCGCGAATATTCAAATCAGTTGATTTCGCTTTGAAAAGCAATGCTGAAGCCCCATTCACAAAAATCCCGATACCAGCAACAATCATCACATCTCGTGCCAAAACCATCGTTGGTGATAATAATTTGTACAAAGCTTCCATTGCTATCATCCCACAAGTAAATACCAAAAAAATACCATTAAGAAGTGCTGCTAAAATTGATATTTTCTTCATGCCATAAGTAGTGCGCTCAGTAGGGCTATGTTTCAATAAACGTTCAGCAACAAAAGCCATTACCAAACTTAAAACATCACCAAAATTATGCACCGCATCAGCAAACAAACTTGTAGAGTGAGCAAAATGAGCATAGAAAAGCTGGAAAATAACAAAGGTCCCGTTGGCCAAGATAGCAACCAGAAATGCCCGCGTATTGGTTGGTCCCTGTTGATGATCACATGAGCCATGCCCTTGATGTAAATGCATGTGCGTCCTTTATTAATGCATATAAATAACTTTCATAAGACGATATGCAGTGATTGAAGTCAAGCAGCCTTTGCTATAATCCAAGCCATCGAATGAACTGATTACTTGATCTTAAGGTAATTGCTGGACGCTCTAGGAAACGCAATGTAAAGCCTCTAATATGACCCTTGACAATCTCTGGCCCAGGCTCTCCAGTTGCGGCTTCAATTTTACCAAGCGGTACAATTTTCATCTCCGTTGCATAATACCCACGAATCATCTTGATTTCCGGCACAACAAAACTGATATCGTTAAGCCCTTCCTTCATTTGCATAGCCAAGAGGTTAAACTCACTACTACTCAAGGCGATATATTCAATATTGTTAATTTGCCTTCTTAACATACGTTCAAGCGGTGGTTTACGGTGAAATAGTTCTTCATAACGAGAAGCTCTCACGACTAAAATAGGCTCGGTCTCTGCATGCTTGTTCTTTGTATGAATGTCTGCAAATAACACAGGCTCTCGAACTTGACTAGCATCAGTAGGGGGAGTTAGTTCGTCATCCGCCTTACCAAGCATTTTGTTTTGCAACATTTTGTTGCACGTTAGGAATTTTGACTTCTGAAACCAACGTTCACTTGGGTAATATACCACCAAGAGCGCATGATCTTTAATAGCATTAATCAACGGTTCTTTCACATCTTCAGGAACAGCAGGGCAACCCCAGCTTCGTCCAGCACGACCATACCTTTTAATAAAATCTTCATTGACATACCAACCGCCATGCATAACCACGGCACGTCCCCCCGCATTATCATTAAAACCAGGATCAAGACCATTCAACGCCAAGGACAATCCATGACGCCCATAATAGGTTTTTTCCGTTTTATAAACCCCTAAGCTACTGGCTTTGCTGTTATATTTATTGGAAAAATATTGCGTAGCTAACACCCCTGATTTAAGACCGTGTGAAACATAGGTATGAAACAGTAATTTTTTTTCTGCAAGGGAAAAAACCCAAAGGCGCTTCTTATTAGAGGGCAACGAGTAATCAATAACCACCAACATATTGTTATGCTCAACGTTGTGATTGGTTGCACAAGTGAGCGTTGCAACCACTTGATTGATTGCCGCAAGCGAGAGCATAGGCGCCTTAGAGTGTAGCATCTCTTCTATTTCATGGGTCGACGACGCGCTATTTTTTGATAGTTGTTCTAACTGTTGATTAAGTTCGCGGTACTCTCCAACGTAATGATGGAATTTATCAATGATTCCTTGTCGCTCGAACCTCACGCTAAGCGGTGAATAGACATTTGATAATGCAATAGTAATGAGCAATAGCAATGTTTTCATCACGATTAGTCCCTTAATATCAAGATCATTATGCCGTTATATAACACACTATAGCTCAATTTTGGATATTTTGATGGGTTAATTCTGACCAGGAAGATCCTTCAACTCTTCTGCTTGTTGTTCATTATCTTCCCCATAATAATTCAGTCCTATTTTAATTCGTTCGCGGGAATTTTTTTGACGCCAAAGATTAGTATCGCGCAACGAATATACACACCCACAATACTCTTGTTGGTAAAAATTCTCCCGCTTAGCAATCGTATACATCCGTTCCGATCCACCATTTTTACGCCAGTTGTATGTCCAATACACAAGATTTGGGTATCTTGCAGCAGCTTGCATACCCGAGGTATTAATTTGATTCATATCTTTCCATCGTGAAATACCGAGCGAACTACTGATCACAGGAAACCCATACTCATGGGCATACAGAGCTGTTCTCTCAAAACGCATATCAAAACAGGCCGTGCAACGCTTACCTCGCTCAGGCTCCCACTCCATCCCTCTCACCCTAGAGAACCAATTGTCTTTATCATAATCAGCGTCAATGAAGGGTATATTGTGCTGATTTGCAAATGAAATATTTTCCTCTTTTCTGATATTGTATTCTTGAACAGGATGAATATTAGGGTTGTAGAAAAAAATAGAAAAATCTATCTTAGAAGCTAACAATGCCTCCATGACTTCTCCAGAACATGGGGCACAACAAGAATGCAAAAGAAGTTTTTGTGCCCCTTCTGGAAGTTCTAAATGTTCACGTTCAATCATGTTTCACCTCAATTTGACCCATATTCATAAAATATTGTCGATAATAAACAAGCTCATTGATTGAGTCTCTGATATCGTCCAAAGCCAAATGCTTGGACTCCTTAATGACACCTTTTAAAAGTTCTGGACGCCAACGAAGAGCAAGCTCTTTTAGTGTGCTGACATCAAGGTGTCGATAATGAAAATAATTGCACAAGGTTGGCATATATTTACTTAAAAATCGCCTATCTTGGCAAACTGTATTGCCACACATTGGTGATTTACCTTTATCAACAAATTGCTTTAAAAATTCAATGGTTTGTTCTTCGGCTTCTATTGCCGTCACCAAGCTCTCCTTGACTCTTTTGATCAAACCAGATTGCGTGTGTTGACGCGTATTCCATTCATCCATTTGCAAGAGCACAGTTTCCGGCTGATTTAGCGCAAATACAGGACCTTCCGCCAAAATATTAAGATGCGGATCAGTCACGATGGTCGCAATCTCGAGGATCAAATCACCAAGCGGATCAAGACCTGTCATCTCAAGATCTATCCAAATTAAATTCTGATTATTTTTCATTCATTTTCCAGCGATTGATGAGCGACTCTATCAAGCTCACTCGTTGTTGATGTAAATGCTCTGCAATATCAGCACCATGCACCCCTTGTGACATCACCGCTTTTGCGTTGATTAATGTGCATTCAGCTAATAACTGCTGCCATTTACCTATTGTTTTTTCAGCATGAACTACATCAGTTGCAATATCGGCCTGACAAATCAGTAATAACTGCATAAAGCGATCTGGATTTCTAAACGCATCGGTCTTTTCAAGAGCAGTAACGATAGCATCAGGTTCTAACGCATCTACACCATGAATTCGTAGGTGATACCGTGAAACCAGCTGTGCAAATTTGCGATATTCTGTTGGGACCCTTAACCGGATACATAACTGTTCTATATAAATCACCCCTAATTCATCATGTCCTGAATGTGATGGCCAACCACTCATTGGGGTTAAAACCTTTCCCAGATCGTGCACCAAAGCTGCAAATCGCAAAATGGGATCTGAAGACTTACCTACTGTTGCTGTTAACACCATCAAAGAATGAATACCTGCATCAATTTCCGGGTGGTGAAACGGTCCCTGAGGCACGCCAAAAAGTGCATCAAGCTCAGGCAATACCACGCGTAATGCGCCACACGCCCTCAGTGTTAAAATAAATTGTTCGGGATTTCGCTCTTGTAAACTTCGCTGCCACTCTTGCCAAACCCGCTCTTTAACCAAATGATCTAATTCACCTTTTTGAACCATCTCATACATCAATGAACGCGTTTCTTCAGCAACTTTGAATCCTAAATGGTAATAGCGTGCGCAAAAACGTGCAACTCTGAGAACCCGAACTGGATCTTCAACAAAGGCCTTCGAAACATGCCGTAACACCTTGTCTCGCAAATCATCTTGCCCGTGATAAGGATCGATAAGGTTCCCTTTAGTATCAATAGCCATTGCGTTGATGGTCAGATCACGCCTTTTGAGATCTTCTTCTAACGTAACCTTCGGATGAGCATCACAAACAAAGCCTCGATAGCCTGGAGCCATTTTACGCTCAATTCTTGCCAAGGCATATTCCTCTTTTGATACAGGATGTAAAAATACTGGAAAATCAACACCGACTTTTTGAAAGCCTAAAACCTCAAGTTCAGTTGGTGTAGCACCAACAACGACCCAATCACGTTCAAAAACAGGATAACCTAATAATTTATCACGGACCGCTCCACCTACCAAATACGTATTCATTGAAACCTATTTTTATTAACTACGGTTTAAAATTGCTAAGATTATAGTATATTAGTAACCCATGAGTAAAAGACGAATCAGTGCACAACAGTCAACGCGAATCAACATTAAACAACGTCAGTATCGTGAACAGACTGAAATTAATCCTCAAAACAATACCCTAAATGGCCTGGTAATCACGCGCTTTGGCAAGCAAGTGATCGTAGAGTCACCAGAGCACACCCGCATTCTATGTTCGATAAGACCCTCAATTGACTCATTGGTTGCAGGAGATAACGTTGTTTGGCAAGAAGAAGGTGGCCTGCATGGCGTTGTTGTGAGTCGCTACCCGCGCCATTCCGTGCTAGGCCGTCCAGGCGCTCGCGGTCAAGTCAAAGCAGTAGCTGCAAACATTACCCGAATCATGGTAGTCGTCGCTTGCGCACCTCAAATTTCATGGCCCTTACTCGATAGCTATTTAGTGATGGCTGAATTCCTAAAGATTGACGCATCGATAGTACTCAATAAAACAGACCTGCCTTGCGAAACAATCAAACAACAATTGTTGCAGGAATATCAACCGCTCGGTTACTCGATCCATACCATTAACCAAGCCAATAGCGAATCCCGTGAACATCTAGCGGTTTACCTTAATGAGCAAATCAGTGTTTTCGTAGGGCAATCAGGCGTTGGAAAATCCTCCATCATTTCCCGTCTGTTGGCAGAGAAACACCACATTCAAACAGGTAGTATTTCTGACCGCACTGAACTAGGGAAGCACACCACAAGCGCATCTTGTTTGTATCATTTACCCTTAGGTGGCGCAATTATCGACTCTCCAGGTGTTCGGGAGTTTGGTTTGTGGCATATAAAACCTAAAGAAATCGCTCAAGGATTTCGTGAATTTAAGGCCTATATTAGGCAATGCAAATTTCGTAACTGCAGTCACCAGGATACGCTTGGTTGCGCACTGATAGATGCTGTAAAAAATAGATTGGTTTCTCTAAATCGGTATCATAATTATGTTAAAATAGTAACCCAATTAGCTAAATAATTCAGGATTCTTATGTTTAAGTACTTTTCATTTTCCAATATTGCAGCAGGATTCGTTGCAGTAATGGTGGGCTTTACCAGCTCTGCTGTTCTGGTTTTTCAAGCAGCTACAAATGCAGGTGCAAGTTCACAAGAAATTAGCTCTTGGCTGTTTGCTTTAGGTATGAGTATTGCTATTAGCAGCATAGGGCTTTCCCTACGTTACAAAGTACCAATACTGGCTGGTTGGTCAACACCAGGTGCGGCTTTGTTGGTCACAAGCCTAGCAGGGGTTTCGATGCCTGAGGCAATTGGTGCTTTCCTTTTTTCAGCATTTATGACCGTGTTAGTTGGTGTAACCGGTATCTTTGAAAAAGCAGTTACACATATTCCACGTGCATTGACCTCTGCTATGTTAGCCGGAATCCTCATCCATTTTGGGATGAATATTTTTATTGCTATGCAAAGCCAGTCGGTCCTCATACTGACGATGCTCATGAGCTATTTGGTCGGAAAACGTCTATTCCCAAGGTATGCAATTATTTTAGTTCTATTGATAGGTATTTGTGTAGCACACATTGAAGGGTTGTTTCATTTGGAGAACTTTCAAGTTGCTTTTGCAACACCCATTTTTACCTTTCCACAGTTTTCTCTTGCAACTATTATTAGTGTTGGAATCCCTCTGTTTTTTATCACATTGACTTCTCAGAATATCCCGGGAGTTGCTGTACTTGCTGCTGGAGGATATCAACCTCCTATTTCAAAGGTCATAAGCTTTACTGGATTAACCAATTTTCTATTTGCACCTTTCGGGAGCTATTCAATTTGCCTAGCTGCATTAACAGCCGCTATCTGTACCAGTAGAGAAGCCGATACCAACCCAGCCAATCGCTACAAATCAACCGTTTTTGCAGGACTCTGTTGGTTACTTATCGGTATATTCGGCGCCACGATTGTAACGCTATTTTTCGCATTCCCAAAAGAACTTGTCCTTGCTATTGCAGGACTGGCATTATTAAGTACTATTGGCAATAGTTTGAAAGCCGCTTTGGAAGAAGATACACAACGAGAAGCAGCCCTTATTACTATCTTAATTTCTGCATCCGGTATTACTTTCTATGGTATCGGGGCTGCGTTTTGGGGATTAATCGCGGGTGTTTTGTCTTCAGCAATTTTAAATTGGCGTAAAAATTCATCTTCAAAACTTGTATCATCTCCCGCTTGAACCTATTGATAGCAGGACGGTGTCCTTAAAGAGCATACAAGCTGTTTCGCTAAATAAGGGCTCTTGGCAATGGCAGCTCTTCAGCTGGTGTAGCAGATGCTTTGGATAGCATTTTTGATCTATGGCTGAATGTAGCTAATTGCGCCGTTATTGAATCAAGATATTTTATCATCGCCAGTTTGACTTTTCTATTACCGATCGAATCACTCATATGAGAAATGCGATCTTTTATCCTCATAAACAATTGAGGTGATAGGGAACTATGTTCTTTCATTTTTTTCTCAGAAAACTCTAGAAATATAGATCGAAGTTGTCTTGGGTTGCATGATGAGTAAGTAGCAAAGAATCCTTGGGTGGGCGGCTTAGATGCAGAGACACCTATCTCAATCAATCGATTGATAAGATAGTCAGAACATAGGCGACTAAATGAAGGTTTCTCCCCTTTTGTAGGATCCAATCCAAGCAGATCAATGACGCGTTTACCCTCCTTTTTACCTAATTTTTGAAGGAGTAGAGCAAATTTAATATTAACCCTTATTTCTTTAAGGCTAGCGCGCTCGCTCTGGGCATAAGTCTGTATTAAACTATCTAAAAATTCCTTTAATTGAGGGCGCAAATTGTGGTCCATACTATCAATAGCTAACGAAAGACGTTCCATTAATACAAATGGCTCAAACCAAGCTGATTTAGACATAAAAAGTGAACCATCAACAATTGCCCTCAACCATTGATTTGTATCCTGATAGCGCATCATCCAACTGACCCAAGATTGGTCTTTTTTTTCTAAAGCGGGTTTAACAATTGACTCAATGATGGTCGCAAATATATAACGTGAATCCGGAGAGTCTTCCGCTCTAAGAAGCGGGATAATGAGCGAAGCAATCTCCTGGCTATTATGAACCATGGTATTGGAGCAATCCCATATACTAACGGACGAGCCAATTCCTGGAAATTGAAATGAATGTGTCATTAGTGAAACAGCTAAGATCTGAATACGTCTTTTCGCATCAACCTCTGTCAGCGATTCATACTCATTGAACACTTTTTTACGAGAAACGCTCCTCATGTGATTGATATCCACACGCTGTTCAAGCCTTTCATTAAACAACTCATAAGGGGCGTAATCCATTACCAATTGAGCTATATACTGACCATTCACCGCGATACATTCCCCAAGTCCATCTTCGCCTATACGCTCAATATTTCGCATCACCTCAGAAAAGGTAATGTTCCTACCGTGGTAAAGAATATTCTGATCATCTAATCGCTTACGCTCGCAAGGAGATAACTGCTTCAAGAAACTATAAAATTGAGAATAGGCTCGCTGCGAAGAAACTTCCTGAGCATCATCATATTTATGCAGAAAAAGTAAACCTTCTGGATATACGCTCTCCTCAACTAATTTTTTTAAAGCCAACACGGTATTTTTGGAGATGGGGGCATCATACAATTCTTGTACGGCGAGATCCTTATACTGATGAAAGATGCTATTTGCATATTGAATATTGGATATTTCCTTACGAGTGAAAGGTTTTGGCTGTGAAGCGCTGCAATTACAAAAGTATTTAAGCTCATTTAGTTGTCGCAAAGAATGATCTAGTAAAATAATCTCTGTGGCATCATCAGATAGCAAGTAATGTGAGAGGGGGTAGGTCGTATACAGATCTCGTGTGATAGGGTCGATAGATCCCTGTTGTATTGTAGGCATCAACAAGTGGTAATAAGTAGTATCAATCAACCCTGCGCCGCTCAATAATCTAGCCAGCTTAATCCAGGATAAATTAACACCGTCTTGAAGCCTCGTGTAATCAATAGGAGTGCCGCATATTTTAAGCCATCGGCGCCGGTAGACTTCGCGTATGCGACTAACAATCTTCTCATCAATAACAGTATGATTCACTAATCGCTTTATCGAAATTAATACTCCTTCTCTAACATTATCATTTTTGTCCTCACCGCAGGTAGGTAAGAGCTCGTCTTGTAACAATCGCTTTAGTGCGACAAGATCAAAAGCACGACCTAACCCAAGTTTGGCGTAGGTTTCATCCAATTCCTGGCATTCAACGATCAGTGATACATCATGCATACATAACCATCTTGCAATACCAATCATTGTAACATCGAGATCAGCACGAAGGCCCTGATACACATCCAATAAGGCATCTAATAATAGCCACCTACCACTTACGTTGGGTATTTGCTGAGCATACAGATAATTTAAATCATACTCACTGCATTCCTTTAAACAATTCGACCATATAATAAATTGCATTGCGAACTGTTTTTTATCAGGATTTTCTCGTTTCTCATCAAAATAGAGCTTTACCAGTTGTAAAAGTGGTCTCAATAAATATTGTGGTAATTCACCTTTATCAGTGCATTTAAGCGAAATATTACTCGTAAGATAGTCCCAAAATCGTGGATGCACATTAGAACCAACAACGCTAAAGCTACCCTCCTTTAAGCGTAATCGTGATAACTCAGGCAATGTAAGCGCTCGAAAACTGCCCTTTATTTTATCATTATAAGTTGCAAATACCCCAAGCCTAGAAAAGATATCTATAATTCCACGTAGGCTAGATAAACTAACACCATCATCGCTTCGATAGTATTCAATCAGGGACTCGCCCTCACCAATTTTACTCAAATCAGAAAGGATTGTCGGCATTAATATTTGAACTTGGTGTAATTTAACCTCTTTTGCCAAGTCATCTGCTAAGCCAATCCAATAGCGATTTTCTTGATCAACTCGGACGGTATAGTCATTATTAGAATCCATGACAATGGCCCAACGTTCAGCAAATATCTGAATTAGCCATTTAATATGAATATCGGTTAGATTAACTTGATGAGGTATACAGGCGAATTCTCTTACAATACGCTCAAGAAATTTCCTATCATATTCCCTCAAAACATCTACGAAAAATTCGCGAAGAGGCTCTATAAACTGCATAGTAATTCGCTGGACTAACATACAACTAGAATACCTAAATAATTTCAGCTAATTGTACGCCAATTCAATTGGCATAGCGATATCGGCTTTTAGAAAAACTCTTAGAAATAACTATGTGCGGGGAAATCAAAAAATTATGCGTAGCTTAAATAAAAAAAGCGGCCTTAGCCGCTTTCAGGAATAAAACCTGGCAATGACCTACTTTCACATGGGGA
>JBIIJL010000024.1:0-26460 GCA_044233795.1 Legionella sp.
TCAACATTTGTCAGTTGCCGTTTAGGCAAATAGCTACCGGTGCCACTAATGATGGCATTTTTCATAATAACAATCCCTGATTGATGAACTCGGTGATTTGATGACGCACCAAATCCACAACATTATTCTGAACCTGTAACACCGCCTCATCGATAGCAAACTTAAAGGCATGTTCATTGGCGCCACCGTGACTTTTAACAACGATGCCATTCAACCCGAGCATGCTAGCACCGTTGTAACGGGCCGGATCCATGCGCTTTTTCAACTGATAAAGCGCAGGTCTTGCCAACAGTCCTACAAATTTTGCAACCCAATTTTTGCTAAAAGATTCCTTAAGAATGGTCAGCATTAGTTTTGCTAAACCTTCGCTGGCTTTAATCGCAACATTACCAACAAAGCCATCACAAACCACTAAATCAACTTCACCTGAATAGAAGTGATCGCCCTCAACATAGCCTACATAATTCATTAATTTGCACTCAGCAAGCATATGAGCTGTACGTTTGACTTGGTCGTTCCCTTTAATTTCCTCAACACCAATATTCAACAGTGCAATTTTAGGTTTCTTTTTTTTATCAAGGGCTTGGATTAAAGCTGAACCCATAACGGCAAACTGAAACAGGTGTTCAGCACATGAATCAACATTTGCACCGAGATCTATCACTCGTGTACGACCGATATATGTCGGCAATTCGGCTATGATCGCCGGCCTATCTATCCCGGGCAATGTTTTAAGCACAAAACGTGCGGTGACCATTAGTGCACCTGTATTTCCAGCGCTAACACAAGCTTGGGCTTGTCCTTCCTTCACAAGGTTCAAGGCAACACGCATCGAAGAGTCTTTTTTATTTCGCAGCGCATAAGATGGCAACTCATCCATCGCTACTTGCTCAGTGGCATGGATAATCGAACACTGATTTTCCTGTGCATCACCAATAGAATACCCGTGTTTTTTCAAATGTGTTTGAATTTGATATTTGTCCCCAACCAACAGCAATCTGAGGTGAGGATTTTCTTTTACCGCGCGCAACGATGCAGGAATCACAACTTTTAAGCCGTGATCCCCGCCCATCGCGTCAACAGCAATGGTAATGTTGTTCAAGTGGATTACTCTTGTTCGTAGACGTTATCTGTATCGAGTATTTTACGACCGCGATAATAGCCGTCGGGTGTGATATGGTGACGCAAATGCACTTCACCTGTAGTCGTATCAACTGAAAGCGTTGGTTTAGTCAACGCGTCGTGCGAACGTCGCATATCACGTTTTGAACGTGATTTTTTATTCTGTTGGACCGCCATTGTGTTACTCCTAAACAATTTGTTTTCATTGGGCCGGAATTTTACCTAGTTTTTCACTCTAATCCAAGTGCTCTAGGCATAATTTCACTTTAATGGCCAATATACTGACTTACTTCATCATCACAATCAACAACATTTTGGTGCTTTTCTGGACAATACAACAACACCTCATCAACTAAAATGTCTGTTAAATCAAGCTCTTCACCTTCTACGACAATGCACTCATACGTATCCATGAGAGATGCTGCAAATACATCATTTTCACACACAGCAAGGACCGTTTGATTGCAGTAATCATGAACAAAAGAATGCAAACAACGCAGACAACTAACTGTCAAGTGCCCTTTAACCCCCAACAATACTAAAAAAAAGTTAGGGTGCTTTTCGACCTTAAGTGAGCAAGTTAACGTACAAGGTAACTCTATACGAGAACCTACCCGCTCGTTCAGTTCGCATTCAACGACTCGTGAAGATGCTTGTTTTGCTTCACGATTAAGACAAATCTTCATGATTTTTACTATCAAAAAACCGCAATTATAGCATATTTGATACCTATTGTATCACCCAGTTTTCGAATCTCGACTTTATGCCCCCCAACGCCGAATCCCTACGCTCTTCGCCGCGGCGATTCGGCGATGGACATTTTCATAAAGTCGAGCGGATCTTATTAAAGCTTAGGTAACGTAAATATTTAAATGATCACTTAAATAGCGTAGAATAACCACTTTTTGTACAGGTATTTCTTATCATGAAACCAAAAGTCATCGTGGGCATGTCTGGCGGAGTTGACTCTTCGGTAGCAGCTTGGCTTCTAAAAGAACAAGGATATGAAGTTGAGGGCTTGTTCATGAAAAACTGGGAACAAGACGACAAAGATGGTTTTTGTGCCGCAGCACTTGATCTAGCTGATGCAAAAGCTGTGGCGCATCAGCTAGATATCCCCTTGCACACTGTTAATTTTGCAGAAGAATACTGGCAACGGGTATTTAGTCTATTTCTCACTGAATATGAAAAGGGCCGCACCCCTAACCCTGATGTCTTATGTAATAAAGAAATTAAGTTTAACGCATTTTTAAAACATGCCTTGTCATTAGGTGCAGATTTTATTGCAACCGGCCATTACGCCAAGATCCGTCATATTGATGGTGATACTATCCTTTGTAGAGCAAAAGACCGAGATAAAGATCAAACCTATTTTTTACATGCCGTTGATAAAGAAGCTCTAAAAAAAACGCTCTTCCCCCTCGGTAATTACCTTAAAAAAGAGGTCAGACAATTTGCCAAAGAGCTAAGCCTCATTACGCATAACAAAAAAGACTCAACTGGAATTTGCTTTATCGGTGAGAAGCGCTTCAAAACGTTTTTAAATGAGTTTATTCTCGCTCGCCCCGGGGACATCATGAGCACAAGTGGTGAAAAGATTGGTCAACATGACGGTTTGATGTTTTACACTATAGGCCAACGGCAAGGTTTACGGATAGGTGGGCTTCAAAAAGGAGATGGTAATCCATGGTATGTGGTTGATAAAATTATATCTTCGAACGAACTTATAGTCGCTCAAGGGATTCACCACCCGATGTTGTACGCTCAAGGCTTGGTTTCTGGCCCCATCCATTGGCTTCAGAAACACGACGAAGAACTGCCTATTACGTGTTACTGCCTTACACGTTATCGGCAACAAGAACAACCGTGTCTCATCTCACAAGCCACCGAAAATGAACATTGTATAATGTTTTCATCACCACAACGCGCGGTTACCCCCGGACAGTACATTGTATTTTATGATAAGAATCAGTGCTTGGGTGGGGCTACTATAGAGCAAATGATCCGCTAACAAGGTAAACTTAATTAAGAGTAGATCTTAGTTACCAATACATACCATTAATTGTCAATTTGGAGTCATCATGGCAAGTACAAATGCATCACAAACCTCAGCATATCGTATCCTTTTCACCATTGACGCTGCTGATAAAGTCAGCAGCTTAATCAAAGAAGAAGAGAACCCAAATCTTCATCTTCGCGTGTACATTACCGGTGGTGGATGCTCTGGATTTCAATATGGATTCACCTTTGATGAAGCCATCCAAACTGATGACACCGTCATTGTGCAACAGTGCTCAAATGGGTTAGACACTGTCAAATTACTGGTGGACGCTATGAGTATTCAATATTTAAATCACGCTGAAATCGACTATGTCGATGGAATTTCAGGGGAACAATTTGTGATTCGAAATCCCAATGCTAAAACCACGTGTGGCTGTGGCTCATCTTTTAGCATTGAAGAAGAGTCTGAGGAACAGTAGTTGGTTTGTTATTGATCAGCTCCTTTTATCATGCAGCCAAACGTTCCACAAAGAAATATATCGTGACTAAAATTACCACAAAAGAAGCCATCTCGTTAACCTTACAGGAATTAGCGAAAAAATACTTACTAAAATAACAGAGAACAAAATGACAGGCTTCAAGAATTAAATAAAAACGCCACCCTTCAAAAGCGGAGCTTAGTGAAATTATACTGATTAGAACATCAGTACAGAAAAAATTACTATAGGGGCTGTTGACATTTGATAAAGTAAGTTGAGATAACCAAAAATAATCCATAAACAACTTGCTCTCAACAAACTCAAAGAACAAGATTTTACAAGCACAGCTTTTTCAAAAGGTGGCATTTCATCCTGCTTTATGAAGCTCAACGCCTACATGAACCAACAATCAATGCGCCGTGAAGCTACATGTTGCTCTAGTTTAAAAAAGAGCAACATGACAATGGCTGTTCAACGCCGACGTGGCGCTCCTTGTTAGCGTCATCCAGGAGATTTCAATACCGTGGAAGTCACGGTACATGGGCACTTTAGAACATTTTCCAAAGCGAATTGTCAACAGATCCTAATAGGGTTTAATCACAACCTTTGTACCAATGTTAGCAAAATTACTGCTTAACCATTTAGCATCACTTGGTGCGACTCGCACACATCCGTGACTTGCATTCCTATGTGGCATTTCATAGGAGCCATGAATGGCATAATTTTTGCTGAAGAACATGCAGTAAGGCATGGGGGCCCCTCCTCGACCCACAGGATATCGACTAGAACGGCAAGTAGCACCTCCTTTGCCGATAACCCGATACGTTCCTGAAGGAGTCCGGCAGGCACGGTGTATATCAGGACAATAACGTTGTCCTGCAGAAACACGACCAGAGCGAACAACAACGCCATCATCCATAGCTTGCCATTGCAGCTTGCCTGGACTTACAACAATTTCTTTATCTGCAAACGCCTGTTGTGTCCCGAGAATTAAAGCAACGTTAACTATCCTTTGTAGTAGATGTTTGCTATACCTTTGCATGAAACGCCCCATTTGTGTAATTTTGATATAAATATAGCACACAAATTGAACATATCAAGCATTAAGAGATCTATTTGTAGATATTTTTAACCATCCAAACCCTTTGCCACAGACCAGAAATCAACTTGGGACCTCTTAACCAAGGAAACAAGAAAATTCTCATGCTTGGCTAACTCCTCAGCATCGGCATACACCACAGGTGTTTGACTTTGAAGTTGTGGGGATGCTTCCTTCACTCCTTCCACCAAAGGATTTGATAAGGCATCATCAAATAATAGATGTCCTTGCCCACCTGTCATGGCAAGATAGACGCGACCTAAAATTTCAGAGTCTAGCAACGCACCATGTAATTGGCGATTGGAGTTATCAATATCATAGCGTTTACAAAGCGCATCAAGACTATTGCGCTGTCCTGGATGTTTTTTTCGGGCCAATTGTAAGGTATCAACGATTGAACAATACGCCTCCAAAGATTTTGGCCATTTGATAAGACTCAATTCTCTATTCAAAAAACCCACATCAAAAGGTGCATTGTGAATGATAAGTTCGGCACCTTCGATAAACGCAAACAAATCATCAACAACTTCTTTAAAAAGTAGCTTATCTAGTAAAAATTCAGAACTAATGCCATGCACCCGAAATGCACCCTCATCAACACTCCGCTCTGGATTAATATATTGATGAAATTGTTTTCCCGTAAATTTTCTATCAACCAACTCCATACATCCAATTTCAATGATCCGATGCCCATCCAGCGGATCGATACCTGTTGTTTCAGTATCTAAAACGATTTGTCTTTGCATCTTAATTTTCCTCCATCAGCACTTGGCAATATCAAGCTCTATAATAGCTTCATTCGCTAACTCATCAGCCCGTTCATTTTCAGGGTGCCCAGAATGCCCCTTCACCCAATGCCAAGTGACATGATGCTGGTTTGCAATTTCATCAAGATCCTGCCAAAGATCAGCATTTTTGACAGGCTCCTTTTTAGAATTTTTCCAACCCTTTTTTTTCCAAGCATTAAGCCACTCTGTCATCCCTTGCCGCACATATTGCGAGTCCGTATAGAGTTCAACTTTAGAGGGCCGTTTTAAAGCACGCAGTGCCATGATAGCCGCGGTGAGCTCCATGCGATTATTTGTAGTAAATTTTTCAGCACCTTTGAGTGTTTTTTCAACCCCATTATAGCGCAACAAAACACCCCAACCACCGGGCCCCGGATTACCCTTACAAGCACCATCGGTATAAATTTCAATTGTCATATGAGAACTCACCACTAAGAATCATGTGTTTCACACATTGAATATCTGCAGAAAAATAGCGATCTTTATCGTAATGAGCAACACGTGATCGCACCTTATCATGAATTTTTGAAAGGCTAGGAGATGTTTTTAAGGGAAGATGAAAATCCAATCCCTGACAAGCAGCTAAAAGCTCGATAGCTAAGATCGTTGATGTATTTTCTATCATAGGATTTAACCTTAAAGCAGCGTTAGTTGACATCGAAACATGATCTTCTTGATTGGCTGAGGTAGGTAAACTATCAACAACATGCGGATGTGCACGTGCTTTATTGTCACTTGCACAAGCAGCCGCTGTTACATGAGCTATCATAAATCCCGAATTTATCCCACTGTCTTTCACTAAAAAAGCCGGCAAACCGCTAAAATTTTTATCAATTAACAACGCAATACGCCTTTCTGCAATTGCACCCATTTCAGCGATAGCTAAGGATAAATTATCTGCAGCCATCGCTATCATTTCACCATGAAAATTCCCTCCCGATAAAATATCTCCTTCCTCTGCAAAAATCAGTGGATTATCTGTCACAGCATTGGCTTCTACCTCAAGAGTTGCCTTAACAAATCTCATTTGGTGCAATACTGCACCCATAATTTGTGGCTGACAACGCAAGGAGTAAGGATCTTGTATCCGAGAACATGTTCTGTGAGACTCTCGGATCGCACTACCACACAATAAACTACGGTAATTCTTCGCAACATCACGCTGTGCTTGATGCCCCCTTACTTGATGTATTCTATCATCAAACGGTATATCACTCGCTCTTGCAGCATCAACTGACATTGCACCACTCAATATTGCTGATTCAAATAAATGCTCAGTCGCAAAATATGCATTGATTGCTAATGCATTCGATACTTGTAAACCATTCAAAAGTGCCAAGCCCTCTTTAGGCAAAAGTTCTAAAGGCTCCAAACCAGCAATACGTAACCCCTCAACAGCACTAATCAATTCCCCTTTATAATGCATGTCACCCTCGCCTAACAATGCCATTGCTAAATGGGCTAAAGGCGCAAGATCACCAGATGCACCAACTGACCCCATAGAAGGTACTATTGGGTAAACTTGGTGATTGTAGAAAGCAAGAAGTGCCTCGATGATTTCCATCCTTACACCAGAATGACCTTGGCTAAGCGTATTGATTTTCAATAACAAAATAAGCGCTACCACTCTATCGGATAATGGTTCCCCAGTACCGCAGGCATGAGAAAGAATAAGGTTATGTTGTAGCTCTTTTAATTTCTGATTTGAGATAATTTCATGTGCTAGTCCACCAAAACCTGTATTGATCCCATAGACCGTCTTTTTAAGTGCGATAACATCATTAACCACGCCATGAGCCGCTTTCACTAATGGAATACAACAAGGATCCAATCTACATTGCCCACCTGCTATAAGGACTTTCTTGATAAGCGAAAAGTCTAGTCTTCCTGGGACAAGGGTAAAAATATTGCTCATCTAGCAGCTCCATTATTAAACATTGGAAGCCATAAATGGTTCTCTGCGGCACAAGCTATAGCACTCTCATATCCTGCATCCGCATGCCGCATGACTCCTGTAGCGGGATCATGATGTAAAACCCGCTTTAAACGCTCCCGAGCATCTTCCGTCCCATCAGCAACAATCACCATACCAGCATGTTGAGAAAACCCCATCCCCACACCTCCACCATGATGAATACTCACCCACGTTGCACCACTGGCACAATTTAATAACGCATTAAGGAGTGGCCAATCAGATACAGCATCACTACCATCGAGCATCCCTTCCGTTTCACGCCTGGGGCTTGCAACTGATCCAGAATCAAGGTGATCTCGCCCTATCACAATCGGAGCTTTGAGTTCTTTTGATGCAACCATCTCGTTAAAAGCGAGTCCAAGACGAGCCCTATCTGCAAGACCCACCCAACATATCCTCGCCGGCAAGCCTTGGAAATGAATTTTTTCACGTGCCAAATCAAGCCAACGATGTAAATGTGTATCAGCGGGCATTAATTGTTTGACTCGTTCATCCGTTCGATAAATGTCTTCTTTATCCCCAGATAATGCCACCCAACGAAACGGTCCAATGCCCTCACAAAATAACGGGCGGATATAGGCATCTACAAACCCTGGAATAATAAATGCATCTTTCACACCCGCATCAAAAGCCATTTGTCGGATGTTGTTTCCATAATCAAACACAGGAATACCACGTGATTTAAAATCAAGCATGGCTTGGACTTGAATGGCCATCGAGGCTTTGGCCTCGGCAATCACTTCCTTAGGGTTGGTTTCACGAAGACTAGCAGCTTTTTCCATAGTCCAACCATTTGGCAAATAGCCATTGAGTGGATCGTGGGCACTGGTTTGGTCAGTGACAAGTGCAGGTGTAACCCCTCTTTTTACCAATTCAGGATAGATGGTGGCTACATTTCCTAACAATCCTACAGAAATTGGTGCGTTCTTTTGGCATGCCTTATCAATGATCATTAAAGCTTCATCAAGACTTTCTGTGGATGTATCAAGATAGCCAGAATCAAGACGTTTTTTGATGCGTATGGGGCAGCATTCTATAGCAAGAAGGCTCGCATGCGCCATGGTCGCAGCCAGTGGTTGTGCACCACCCATACCACCAAGGCCCGCTGTCAATATCCAGCGCCCACTTAAATCTCCATGATAATGCTTTTTAGCTGCGGCAACAAAGGTTTCATAGGTGCCTTGAACAATGCCTTGTGAACCTATATAAATCCAACTACCTGCGGTCATCTGCCCAAACATCATCAAGCCTTTTTTATCAAGATCGTTAAAATGCTCCCAGTTCGCCCAGTGCGGAACCAAATTCGAATTCGCAATCAGCACTCTAGGTGCATCTTTATGGGTGGTGAATACCCCAACAGGTTTTCCTGATTGAATAAGCAGTGTTTGGGTCTCATCCATTGCTTTGAGAACTTCTATGATTTTATCAAAGGCCTCCCAGCTTCGTGCAGCGCGCCCCATGCCCCCGTAGACAACAAGTGATGCTGGATCTTCTGCAACCGAGGGGTCTAGGTTGTTACAGAGCATCCGTAAAGGGGCTTCGAGTAACCAACTTTTTGTGTTAAGTTTTATGCCACGGGGTGCTGAAATTTGACGTGTTTTATCAAAGCGGTTCATCTGGAACTCCTTGGCAGTATCAACTATCTAGCTGTGTCTATCGTCCAGTATACTAGTTAATTTAGCTTAAAAATGCGAGTTGTAGAGTAAAGGTTCTCTATGCTAGACTGTGTACATATTATCAACAATCATCGTGTCCATGACTAAAATCAATCACAGCCATCCACCATCATTAAGAACTTTTTTTGCGACTGAAATGTGGGAACGATATGGTTTTTATGTCGTTCAAACCTTACTCGCCCTCTACCTTGCGTTGCATTTTCAATGGCATGATAGGCGAGTTTATGCCATGGTGGGTTCTTTTACAGCACTGACTTATCTTTCGCCTGTCATTGGCGGATGGATTGCTGACCATCTTTTGGGACAGAAGCGCGCGATTTTAACGGGTGCTTGCGTATTATTGGCAAGCTATACGACCTTATCATTTGTCTCTGGTGATCTTGGCCTTACAATGGCCTTAGCCGGTATTGCTGTAGGTACCGGTTTATTAAAACCCAACATTTCATCACTATTAGGCAATGAATATCCTCTTGGATCACCTATTCGCGATCAAGGATTTACTATTTTTTATATGGGGATTACCTCTGGTATTATCTTAGGTACAACACTACCGAGCTACCTCAATCATTATTATGGCTGGTCTGTACCATTTGCTAGTGCGGCTATTGGCATTTTGATTGCCATCATTACATTCGTGCTCGGAATAAGAAAATATCGCATACGCGACTATCATCCTTTCGAGTACCATATGATGAAAATCATTCGCGCGGCATTGATGATGATTGGTTTGTGGTTGGCAGCACTATTAATTTTACAATTTCCATTACTTGCTGATAATGTTTTTATCCTGGTTGCACTCTTATCGATTGGATATTTAATCCAGTGCATCAAACAAGAAGAACCACTTCAAGCGAGGCAAACACTTGTTATTTTATTTCTTTGTATTATTTCAGCGACGTTTTGGGCTTTTTATTTTCAAATGTTTTTGTCGCTCACCCTCTTTATTGTACGTGTTGTAAAACCAACACTGTTTGGCTTGGCATTTTCTCCACCGATGTATGTAGGCATCCAAAGCGTTGGTATGATTTTGTTTGGTTTTTTGATTGCACGCTCCAAAACATCTCTTCAAGATCACCCCCATCAAGGGATTAAAGCCGGCAACAAGTTTGTCATGGCGATGTTACTCATGACACTTGCATATTGCATTATCACTATCTTGTGCAACACTGGGGTATCCTCAGCAAAGCTCTCACCAATGGTGATTATTCCAGCTTACCTGTTGATTTCCTTAGCTGAGTTGTTGCTCTCTCCAGTAGGTTTGTCAACAATTACACTTCTTGCAAGCCCTAAAAAAGTCAGCACCATGATGGGTATTTTTTTCGTGTCTTTAGGCATTGGTGGTTTCTTATCAGGAAAATTAGCAGCATTAACTGCTGTCCCAATAGGAGTGGTTTCACCTTCAGCAATGAAGCAACATTACGCCGATGCGTTTAGCCATCTGCTGTATTTTTTAGTCGGCGCAACCATTATCTGTTTTTTCTTAAACCGGATGATTGAGTATTTTATGACAGAGCTTCCCCATCAGGCTCGGGATGACGTAGGGAGTTTCTAATAAATTTTAATGGCAACATTCAATCAATCCATACTTCTCCTTGGGAATTTCATTAACTCCTGGTAGCATAAGTTCATTAAAACAGAAGGCCCTTCATCCATGATCTGGTTACGGAACCTCTTTGGGTTAATGCGCATTTCCAATTGGAGCAAAGCAGGTTTTGTGTTATTGGGAGTTGTCTATGCACGTGCACCAAATTTAGGTTTAACAGCACTACTCGCGGCCCTTGCCTTTTGTTTAATCTCAAGCGCCGTATATATCTATAACGATTTAAAAGACATTAACGAAGACTATGCCCATCCACAAAAATGTCGTCGTCCATTAGCTAGTGGTATTATCAGTTCAAATTTTGCATATGTGACACTTGCCATTTGTTTATGCGTAGGGAATGCTCTTGCCTTTTTTATATCAGCTCAGCTGTTATTGATACTCTTCATTTATCTCCTCATTAATATCATTTATAACCATTGGGTTAGAGAAATAGCTATCTTGGATGTTACCTGTATTGCTAGCGGATTTATGTTACGAATATTAGCCGGCACGATTGGCATTGGTTTGCCCATCACTTGCTGGTTGACTGTTGCGGCTACCTTGCTCTGTTTATTCATAGCACTTTGCAAACGCAGACTTGAAATACGATTATCTGGACAGGCAACAAAACGCTCAGTCCTTAAAAAATACACGCCTAAATTGCTAGATAGATTAATTTACTTATCTGCTGCTGGTTCTTATATCACCTATCTGCTCTACACGTTCCATATACAACACGGGCACTATTTTTTTATATTGACCTTGCCCTGTGCAGCCTTTGGGTTATGGCGATTCACCTACCTTGCCACCAAAAAAAGTGCATTTGATGATCCAGTAACGGTATTTTTAGAAGATCGCGGGTCTGTAGTGAATGTATTAGTCTTTTTGTTACTCACGTTACTGGCGCTCTTCCAATGAATATCGACTCCACTCATCTTCAACAACGTCTTTTAGACGCTCTGCTCTTACTGTTACTTTTCTATCTATTAGTGTTACAGCTTATTGAAATTTGGCCTTTTACTATAGATGACATGTACATCACCCTACGTTATGCAAAAAACTGGGCCAATGGCAATGGCATTGTATGGAACATTGGTGAATCACCTGTTGAAGGGTACTCTAATTTTAGCTTTCTAGTACTTGCACGTGTTGCCCTAAGCATAGGATTAGACCCCGTACTATTACTAAAAATTTTTGGTGTGACAGGACTTTTGGCGACACTTAGTAGTCTTTATGCTATCACGCGCAATTGGGTCTCTAAACACCTTGCATTGATACCCTGCTTCTGGCTTCTTGCCTACAAAGGACAAATCATTTGGACCGTCAGCGGCCTTGAAACCACCTGTTTTGAAGCCCTCATCACCACAGCCGTCTTTTTTATCTTCGAGGATCTTAAGCTTACAAAAAGCCAAAATAGCCCCTCGCTTCACCGAAGTCGATTTGTGCTGGCAGGGATGTTGTTGAGCTTCGCAAGTCTTTCTCGCCCAGAAGGACCCGCGCTCATGGGCATATTCACACTGTTACTACTGCTTCAGCGACAAAAAATACAAGCCGCCAACTTTTGGCAATGCCTTGGCCTATTTTGTTTCGCATTTGCCATTTTCTTTATCCCTTATTTCCTTTGGCGCATATATTATTTTGGACATTTATTTCCTAATCCTGTGTATTGCAAAACCCTATCTTTTGACAATTTGTGGACATTGGATATCAACTATCTCAAGCTGACTTGGCCTTTCTTACTTCTCTGCTTGCCAGCTGTCGTGACCCAAAAACATGATCCGCGCCCTGCCTTTCTTTGGCTACCGAGCCTACTTTATCTCATCCTCTTGGTAGGCGCTGATCCCATCGTTGCCTTCAACAACCGTCTTTTTTTACCAGCATTCGCACTTCTACTTCCACTTGCACTGGTAAGCCTTATACAAATACTTAATAATGCATTTCCAAGCTACCGCAATATTGTGCCTTGGGGCACTTACATCTGCTCATTTTTAATCGCACTTTTTTTCATTCCCATGCTCTCACTCGAACAACTGAGTCAATTTACTAAAAATCCACTTCAAGGTATGCTACTTCGCAAAGAAGTGACAAAATGGCTGATGCTAAATACATCACCGAACGCCACCGTACTGCTTGCAGATAGCGGACTTATACCTTATCAAAGCCCGGCCAAATTCATCGACTCCTATTGTTTGAACAATGCAAAGATGGCCCAATCACCAAACAAAACACGTTATCAACAATTCTGTGAGACGGCCTTTGCTGAAAAGCCAGACGTTATCATCCTAACCTCTCTCATTGAAGGAGGAACTGCGCAATATACCCCCGCCGATGCATGCCTTGCCCAAAAGTTACCAAACCACAGCGACTATTCACTTGCATTAAGTATCAAAACAGGCAAGCTGAACTCTTTTTATCGATATGAAATTTTTAAAGCCAAAAAGTCATATGAACACTTTTAGAATTCCAATCAGACCTGTAGTAAGATGCAGAATCGGGGGTGTTTTATAACTACGGACAGATGTCGGATGAAAAACCTAAGTATCTTTATAAATAAAATATGCGCGAAACTTTTAGTCCTTGGATTTGATCTATTTGCTATACCTCTCGCATGGTATTTGGCTTATTGGCTACAATATAATTTACGTAAATTTCCTCACAAGTTTGCCAGCAGAGAGTCCCTCACCGCCCTAGTGGTTTTGTTTTTTTTACAAACTACCTGTTATTACTATTACAAAGTATATCGTGGTCTATGGAAATTTTGCTCATTAAGTGATGTGAGTCGGATCATCCGTGCAGTTGCTACAGCTATTATCCTGGTTATTCCAGCACTATATATGACAGGGCTTGTGGCTTACATTCCACGCTCTATCCTACCATTATATGGGATCCTTCTCGTTACTCTTCTGTGTGGTGCCCGATTATCATTTCGCCTTCAGTCAGATAGGCGATATAAAGGAATAGCAGGACATGATACACAGCGGGTTTTGGTCGTGGGCGCCGGTATCGCAGGAGAGGGACTCATCCGTGATCTCAAACGCACCCACTATGTACCACTTGGTTTAGTGGACGATGATAGCAGCAAGCGTGGTCAAGATGTCCGCGGAGTTCTTGTACTTGGCAATATTGATGAGCTCCCACGTCTTGCAGAATCACATCGCGCAGATCTCATCTTTATTGCCATTCCATCGGCGAACTCAGCTCAAATGCGACACATTGTCAACCAATGTGAACAGTGCAAGATCCCATTCCGTACGCTGCCTACCATTCAAGCCTTGGCAGCCGGTCGTGTTGAAGTGAATGCGTTAAGAGAAGTTCGACTAGATGATCTGCTGGGTCGCGATCAAGTTGAACTCGCTTGGGACAAAATTACTCAAGAATTACATGGCAAACGAGTACTTGTTACGGGCGCCGGGGGCTCAATTGGCTCAGAATTATGCCGACAAATTTTATCTCTTAATCCTACATCTTTGGTGTTACTTGATCATAGTGAATTCAATTTATATAAAATTGAGCTTGAACTTCGTGAATCATTTCCCTCGATACGAATTAATATCGCGTTGGCTAATGTTGTAGATAGGATCGCCATCAAGCATGTTTTCAAACAATTCAAACCTGAAATTGTCTTTCATGCCGCAGCATATAAGCATGTACCTTTATTAGAAAATCAAGTGAGAGCCGCTGTTCTTAATAATGTAATCGGCACGCAAACGGTTGCTGAGGCAAGTGTTGCTCACCTTGTTGATAAATTTGTGCTGATTTCTTCTGATAAAGCAGTCAATCCAACCAATATTATGGGCTCCACAAAACGGATTGCAGAAATTTATTGCCAAAATTTTGATTTGCAAGCCAAAACAAAATTTATTACCGTACGCTTTGGTAATGTTTTAGGTTCAGTCGGGAGTGTAGTGCCCTTATTTAAAAATCAACTGCAAAGAGGCGGCCCGTTAACGGTGACGCACCCTGACATGCAACGCTATTTTATGACCATTTCAGAAGCCTGCCGACTCATTTTACAAGCTACCGTCAATGGACAAGGTGGGGAAATATTTGTTTTAGATATGGGAGAGCCCATCAAAATAAGTTATTTAGCAGAACAAATGATTAGACTTGCAGGCTTTGAGCCAGGTGTTGACATTCACATTGAATACACAGGATTACGCCCCGGAGAAAAATTATTTGAAGAGCTCTTTCATACATCAGAACAACTTGTTGAAACCCAACATGAAAAACTATTTCAAGCTAAGTTTCGGAAAATAAACTGGAATGAGCTCTCCGAAGCCTTCAGTATGTTAAATAGCGCTTGCGCTTTATATCAGTCTGACGAAATATTGGTGGTGCTCAAAAATCTAGTCCCTGAATTTAGTGGTACGCTCAACCGTGACACCATTGAATGCACAATCGCGAGCTAATCCAAACTGGGGCCGTTGGGACCATTGTAACCATTCCCTAATGTTTGAAACATCTTTCGTCTGTGAACACCATCGTAATCCCATACTCATTACAAGCGCTAATCACCTCTTCATCACGAGTGGAACCACCTGGCTGAATGATGGCCTTTATATCTGTTTTTGCAATGCTATCAATACTATCTCGAAAGGGAAAAAAGGCATCGGATGCAAGAACCGTACCGTCCAAACGATCATGTGCTTTCCTGATTGCAATATCGACCGCATCAATGCGAGAGACTTGCCCCCCTCCAATTCCTAATACTTGATGATCTTTTGCAATAACAATCGCATTTGATTTAACATGTTTCACTACATGCCAAGCAAACTGTAGGTCATCTAACATATCACTTGAAGGTAGTGTTTTTGTCACAACCCTTAAAGCATCTGACGTTAAAGGGGGCGTGATTGAAGATTGTACCAACACCGCACCTTGAATCCATTGATAACTCCAAGGAGCGATGGAATTTTCTGAAGGAGTGTACTCAAGAACCCTCACATTTGGCTTGAGTAAAAATCTGTTGCGGGCAGCTTCTGTGTACTGCGGTGCAATGATCACCTCAAAAAATAATTCTGTAATGAGCATTGCTGTTTCTTCTTCACAGAGCTTATTTAAAGCAATAATACCTCCAAACGCTGATGTACTATCGGTTTCATAAGCTCGTTTGAATGCATCGGTAATGGTTCTACCACAAGCTACCCCACAGGGATTAGCATGTTTAATAATCACACAAGCAGGTTGATTAAATTCGCTCACAGCGAGAATCGCTGCATCTGCATCCACCAAGTTATTATAAGAGAGCATTTTGCCTTGATGGACCGTCGCCGACAAGACCCCCTTTGGCGCATCAGCTATTTGATATGCATATGCCTTCTGATGAGGATTTTCGCCATATCGCAACTCAAGTGCTTTTGATAAGGTAAGCGAAAAACGAGGCGATGCTTCAACAGACTCTCTTGTCGCCGATAAAAACTGCTGAATCAATGCATCATAATCACTCGTGTGTTGAAATGCTTTGATGGCCAATGCTTTTCGCGTGCCAGCATCAATCGCACCTAAATTTGTAAGCTCGGCTATGATAAGTTCGTAATCAACCGGCGATACGACCACGGCCACATGAGCCATATTTTTCGCCGCAGCTCGTATCATGCTCGGCCCACCGATATCAATATTTTCAATGGCATCATCAAATGTAGTGTTAGGTTGCCTCACCACATCAGCAAAAGGATACAAATTAACTACAACCAGATCAATCCATTCAAAACCATAGGCCACAGCCACCGGATCATCTTGTCCCCGACGCCCCAAAATAGCGCCATGCACATGAGGATGCAATGTTTTAACACGACCATCCATAATCTCAGGAAATCCTGTAACCTCAGATACATCTTTGACTAGCAATCCAGCATCACGAAGCACCTGCGCTGTTCCACCGGTGGAGATAAGCTCAACCCCTAAGTCTTTTAAAGCTTTTGCAAATGCAATAAGCCCATTTTTATTGGATACAGAAAGCAGCGCCCGTTTTATCTTTATTTGAGTCATCTAGTCTACTCTTAAATATCTTAATTGCTTCGATGAGTGCCAGACCTTCCAATCCTTGCACCCTTTTACGCAACAACTCTACCGTGTCGTTGGGCAAAACATCACATGTTTTTTGCACGATGATAGTCCCTTTATCAACTTCCTCTGTCACAAAATGTACTGTACACCCAGTCGTTTTCACTCCTGAATCCAACACTGCCTGATGCACTGCTCTATCCATTTTTCCTGCGAAAGCTGGCAACAATGAAGGATGAACATTGATCATTCGCTCATGAAAACGTTTTACGAAAGCGCGTGTTAAAATACGCATATAGCCGATAAGTACTATCAAATCAACAGGTAACGCACTCAGTTGTTGAGCTAATACCTCATCATAGGCTTCACGCGTGAATGTCTTTGTATCAACAAAAGCATGGGGCACTTGGTAAATCTTAGCCCGCTCCAAAATACCAGCATCAGCTTGATTACTCATCACCATACAAATATCTGCATTTAACTCACGCTTTGATATCGCATGAATTAAATCCATCATTAAAGTGCCATTGGTAGACCCAAGAATCGCAAGCGAAATCGGTGGACTCAAAAAACAGCACTCCTTGCTCTAAGCTTTTTCATCACTTGAATGCGGCGCTTAACGAGTTGCCTCGTACCAATATCCTCACGGTGAAACAACTCTCCCCCTATGAGATTTATCTCATATTCTGCAATCCGCTCTGCTTCTTCAATTGTAGCGGCAACTCCAACCACAGCCAAAGCACGAGAACCCTGTGCATGCAATCGACCATCCACATCATCAACCGCTCCAAAATATAAAATTTCTTTATCCACCAGATTAGAAATATCAATGATAATATTTTTTTTAGGTTTATCAGGATACCCATAAGGAACCGCATATTTGCATACAGTCGCTAATGGCTTAAATCGAACTTCCTCATGCTTGATGCAACCACTCACCAACGATTGACACAACCTCAAAAAATCAGACTCAAGTATTGCCAACACGTTTAATGCTTCAGGATCACCAAAACGTGCGTTGTATTCAATAAGCTTAACTCCATCGCCTGTTGCCATAAAACTGCCATACAAAATCCCACGATAAGGTTCACCACATTCCTTGAGCACAGCGGTCATCACTTGTCGATTAATGGCCAGTGCTTCCTCAACATCCGATGGCTCCAAGAATGGTAGACTATGATTAGCATCTGAATAACTTCCCATACCACCCGTATTTGGACCAACATCATTCACGAAAGCACGTTTATGATCTTGAACAAGCGGCATCGGAAACAAATTAACCCCATCGCAAAAACATAACAGTGAAAACTCTTCGCCAATGAGTCTCTCCTCAATAACCACAGCCTGGCCTTGGTCAATTAAAGCCGCAGCAAACTCAAGCCCTTGCTCAACAGAATGGAGATGATCACCCGCAACCTTGACGCCCTTACCCCCCATCAAGCCATCTGCTTTGATAACATAACCATCAAGACCGAGTTCTAACAAAAATTGTGTCATCCCATCCGTGGTTGAAAAAGCACGATACCGAGGTGACCCATCAATTTGATACTTCTCTAAAAGTTCACGGGTAAAACGTTTACTCGTTTCCAATTGAGCCAATGCTTTTTTAGGACCAACCGTAGAGATACCGACACGCTCTAGTGCATCCACCAAGCCTTCTTCAAGTGGTGCTTCCGGTCCAATGATAGCGAGATTCACTTGCCAATCCTGGGCAAGACGTACGACGTTGTCAACCTCAATGCTACCTTGCCAATATTCCACAGCCAGCGCCCTAATCCCAGGATTATTGCTCGTTCCACAACAAAAAATTCTTGGCGGTGTCGATGCTCTCGCAAATGCACGCGCAAAAGCATGCTCACGAGCACCTGAGCCAACAATTAAGATCCTCATAGCTCGCTCCTTACAACTGTTCTATGGATTTCTAAAGCATGAATTTTCTCCGCATTCAACGAGCCCGTTACGTAGTTACCATTCATACAAGCCATGCACGGAGAAGCTATATGATGCTTGCCTTTGCGCGTTACAGCTTCCTTAAGATCATCCAGCTGTTGATACAACAATTCATCAACATCTAAATGTGCCTTAATTGCTGCAATACTGTTATTTGCAGCAATCAAATCAGCAGAAAATGGAATATCAATGCCGTAAAAACAAGGCTTAATAATAGGCGGGCAGGCGGATGCAAAATATACGGCCTTAGCATGAAATTCACGAACCATTTTAACCACCTCCCGACTCGTGGTACCTCGGACAATACTATCATCGAGGATAAGCACTTTTTTATTTTTGATCTCAGTTAATTGTGGGGTGAGTTTATAACGCACCTGGCGACTGCGCTCTTCTCCATCCGGCATGATAAATGTTCGACCAATAAAAGGGTTTTTGTATAACCCTTCAGAATATCGCACCCCCAACTCAGCTGCAAAAGACAATGCCGCTGTATTTGAAGTAAATGGTGTTGGAATTACTATATCAGGCATCGCATCGGGAAATTTTTCCCTCCAACGTTTCGCAAGATTTTGTCCCATACGTAATCTTGAACGATACACACTAATACCATCTAAGGTCGAATCTGGACGAGCAAAATATACGTACTCAAAAGCACAAGGTGAAAATTCAAGCTGTTTTACCACTTGCCGAAACAATGTACCGTCTTCATTAATAAAAATCACCTCACCAGGCAGCACATCACCAATAGGTTTAAAACCCTGTGAATAAAACATCGTGGTTTCAGAAGCAACGACATAGTCTTTGCTTAGATCAGCATTGACTCGCTCCCCCATCACCAAAGGCCTTATTCCATGAGGGTCACGAAAGGCAAACAACCCCTTACCAAGCAAAATACCAACGATAGAATAAGAGCCTTCTGCACGCTTAAATACTGATTGTACAGCATCACATAAGGTCGCAAAAAAAGTCTCGCCGCTATCCTCAATAGGTGGTTCTTGTTGAAGAGCATCGGCCAATAAATGCAACAGCACTTCTGAATCAATAGAGGAATTTAAATGACGATGCTTTTTTTGAATCACTTCACTGGCAAGCGCTTGATGATTGATAAGATTACCATTATGTGCCAAAGCAATACCAAACGGGCTACCAATCCACATGGGTTGAACATCTGAGAGAGAGTTTCCACCAGCCGTCGGATATCTGGTATGACCAATTCCGATATTACCCTGAAGTGCCTTTAGATCTTTGGGCAAAAATATTTCACGCACGAGCCCTAAGCCATGTTTAACATCAAATCGTTGATGACAAGTCAATGCACCCGCTGCATCTTGCCCACGATGCTGAAGATGAATGAGGCTATTGTATAACTCTTCAGCTACGCGTGTGTGACTGTATATGCCGACGATACCGCACATAGAGAGATCCTTAAATATCAATAAATCATTTTAAAAATCTAATTGGCCACTAAATTTACATCAATGCCATGGTGTTTTCTAAATTTCGTACAATACGGCTCAGTGAATTGTTATCTGCAGTTGGAAAGATAAATTTTTTACCAGTGATCATTTCATAAAGTTGTATATACCGTGCTGCCAAACTCACAACTAAATCAACTGGTGCCTCTGGAAGAATCTTATCATGATAGGGATCGCAGTGGTCCTTAAACCAGAGTCGCAGAAATTCTTTATCAATATTCAAAGGCTCTTTACCAACAAGAATACGCTCCTCATAACTTGATTTTATCCAATAACGACTCGAATCAGGTGTATGTATCTCATCAACAAGTACTATATCACCGTGGCTATCTTGTCCCATTTCGTATTTGGTATCAACTAAAATCAATCCCCGCTCTGCTGCTTTTTTAACTCCAAACGCATACAAATTTAAAGCCGCTGTTGAGGCAATTTCCCACTGCGCTTCAGTCATTAATTGTTCTTTGATGATCAAATCATAACTGATTGGCCTATCATGCTGACTATCTTTCGTGGTGGGTGTAAGCATGGGATAAGCCAAAGGTTGATTTTTCTTAAGCCCCTCAGGGAGACTATGCCCACAATATTCACGAACGCCATTACTATATTGCGTCCACAATGAGGTACTTGTAGTGCCAGTAATGTAGCCTCGCACTACAAATTCAATAGGAAATACAGTGCACTTTTTGACCAGCATTGCATTCGGATCTGGCACACTTAGCATATGATTTGGTATCAAATGACGCGTTTTATCAAACCACCAAGCACTGATTAAATTAAGCACCTGCCCTTTAAAAGGAACCGAGGCTAAGACCCTATCAAATGCGCTTTGCCGATCTGTTGTGATAAAAAGTAATTTATCGCCCAAGTCGTACACATCACGCACTTTCCCAGAATATTTAGTGCCATAATTAAAATGCGTTTCAATAAGACAAGAAGATAACGCTCGCAATAGATGGTGAATATCATCAGGCATAGTTATAGCACCGATGAGCGGCAGGATTAAACAGTAAACCTGATAAAATAACCCGCTCAGCCAAAGCCGCTAAATCCTCTGAACACGCTTCTATCTGCCATAAAATGCCGTGCTGAATTGATGTAACAGCACCTTCTAACCCTACATGCTTTAGCTGCTGCATTTTATTTAAGCCGTGAACATCATCTTGACATCTGACCAGAAATGATGCAACTTTTTTCTTGTTGTCCAATGGATTAATAATTCGTTCTTTTCTTTCGTTATACAACAAACCACTTATCTGAATTTGATGAAAAATTGATCGAGAATCACAAGCAATTTCCCAATGAATAAGACGCTTAACACACACAGAAATCCCTTGTCTTTTAAGAGCATTTTCAACCGATAATGCATGATTATCGGCGATCATCAATTTAACAACCATTTCATACGTCGCGGCAGGCTTTGAATACACAGAACATTTGATAGGCTTAGGCTGATAGTCAAGCACTGCTTGTGCGAATCTTTCTGAACTCAAAATATAGTCCCGCATTGAATGAAAAAACACGTCACCTGCGATGGTTCTTTCAGGATGCGGCATCATTGCCATTACATTACCTGCTTTGTTCACAATAGCGGCCAAGTTATCGACAGAACCATTGGGGTTCACCGGAAATTCATCAACAACAACACCTTTTTCATCACAATACTTTAAAACACCCAAACCCTGTTCGTTAATCACTTCAAGCAAATCTAACGACATCACAAAACGCCCCTCTCCATGGGCCACAGGAATCCTTAACGGAGAATCTTTGGTTAAATGCCTGGTAAAAGCATTCATTTTTTTCTGTTGAGTAAGCGTAAGATAAACCCAAGCATTGTAATATCCCGTGCCAATCACCCGCCCCTGATGCATGCGTTTGTTATTGGTCAAAGCCATAGCAACAGCATCTCTGGGTAAGCCTGGCACCAATCCTGACTCGAGAAGAATTTGTGCGCCGTTACATATACCAAGAATTGGTTTACCGAGGTTAGATTGTGTTTTTAATACATCCATGACTGGATCTCGCGCTGCAATGATGCCAGCTCGTGATCTATCTTCATACGAGAAACCACCAACAATCACAAAACCATCACAGTGATTGAGTCGATCGTTTGGCTCATTCCATAAAAACAGTAAAGGATCCATCCCAACACGCTTTAAAGCAAGGCAGGTTTCACGTGCACAATTCGATCCTGGAAATTGAATCACCGCTATTTCCATTACAGAAACCTCACCGCTTTTTGATGGGAGGATATCACGCGACCAATTTCAGCAACCTTAATTTCAGGGAAAAGATAAAAAAGATGATTGATTTTATCTAATTCTTTCTCAGAAACAATGATAATAAATCCAATACCCATATTAAAGGTGCGAAACATTTCTTCATTGCAGAGGTTCCCAAGCATTTGCATGATGCGGAAAATAGGCGGAACATCCCAACGTGACTTGTCTATTTCAACAGCACAACCATCTGGCAACACCCGCGGAATGTTGTCAATAAACCCACCACCTGTAATATGAACCATCCCTTTGATATCAGTGCCATTTTGTAAAAGATGCAAAATGGGTCGCGTATAATTAAGATGGGGTTTAAGCAACGCTTCTCCAACCGTTTGACATAGCTCTGGATGCCAGGTATCAATTGCAATTTTTGCTACATCAAAAAAAAGTTTACGGGCCAACGAATACCCATTGGTATGTAGACCATTAGAGCTTAAACCAAGCAACACATCCCCAGGTTCAATATCGCATCCTAAAATGGCCTTGTCGCGATCAACAATACCTGTAACCACACCAACCACATCATGCTCACCTTGCGAATAAACCCCAGGCATTTCAGCAGTTTCTCCGCCCACAAGCGAAATACCATTCTCACGACACGCCAAGGCCATACCAGAAACGATTTGCACAACGATATCGGGGTTTAATTTGTCATTGGCTATGTAATCTAATAAAGTCAAGGGTGTTGCACCCAGGACAATAATATCGTTAGCAGTTGCACTAACCACATCTATACCTATAGTGTCGAACTGGTTCATCATGCGTGCAATAACCGTTTTGGTGCCTACACCATCAATACTTTGCACCAAAACAGGATGCTCATAACGTTGTAGAATCTCCTTCAAATCATACATTGCCCCAAACCCACCAAGCTCAGTTAGTACATTGGGGGAGAATGTACTTTCAACCGCTTTCTTCATACCCGCTACCGCTTCATTACCCGCCTGAATATCGACACCTGCTTCTTTATAATTGATGGTTGTCACAGTAATTTCTCCCGCAAACTATCTGACCAAAGGGCTTTTGCCTCAGCGAGGGGTAGGTGAATCTGCTGTTGCATATGTAATATAGGAGCGTCTATTGTTCGACCAATAATTGTGATCGGGACTGAGTAACTTGTAAACACCGCCTGACAGTCAACCCAATCTTCATCACGAACTTCCAACACAAAGCCCCCACTTTCACTAAACAAACATTTAGCAACAGGCAATGTCCCTGGAATCTCAACATCTACACCAATATCATTACCAAAACTCATTTTAGCCAGTGTGACTGCTATCCCACCCAAGGCAATATCCTCTACAGCAAGCACTAGACCTTTTTGAATCACCTCAGATACCGCTTGAAGCTCAGCGCGCAGGGTTTCAAAGCAAGGCTTAGGAAGCAAAGCCCCTAATTCACCTTGTAATTGGTAATACACACTCCCACCGCACTCATCTTTGCGCTCACCACACATCACCAAAAGCGAACCTGATTTTTTGAATGCTGGGGTGATAGCAAAAGTTGCATCTAAGATAGTACCTAAACAACTTATCATAGGGCTCGGCGGGATGGCGCCCTCAACTGTATCATTATATAAAGAAACATTGCCTGCAATGATGGGCAAGGAAGCATCAGGATATTCTTTTAATCCGATGACTTTGGTGGTATCGATAATGCCTCGAACTGACTCCGTAAATGCCCACATTACCTCTGGCTTTTCAGGGTTCCCAAAACATAAACAATCAGTAATAGCAACAGGGCTTGCACCCACAGAAGATACCTTGCGCGCCGATTCAACCACTGCATTAACAGCACCCCAGTAGGGGCTTATCATATTATAACGTGGATTTTGCGCAACTGATAAAGCAACACCTACCTTATGAAGTGCCGCGGGATATTTCTCTTCATTAAAAGGAGTCAATACACCGGCATTTGCCATGCCCGATTCAATCAGTGTTCGACCTTGAACTTGTTTGTCATACGTTTCAAGAATAGACGCTCTTGAGGCAATATTTTCGTGTGAGAGCAATTTTAATAACATATCATGGCAAGAAACATCGGAAAGCTTCGGTTCTACCCCATCATAAATGACAGGCTCCACTGCTCTTTCAGAAACAATTCCTCGAGTGATATCTTTAGCACGAGCGTTTACAATACAAGCCCCTTGGGCATGAACAACATACTGACCATCACCTCGAATATGACCAATCACAGTAGCGGCTGCACCTTTTGAAATCTCAGGCAATGCATAGGTCTTATTGTAATGCTCAAGGATCATCTCACTATGCTCGCGCGGTACGACCCACATAAAACGTTCTTGAGTTTCTGAACACAGCACAACGACAGGTTTCAACCCATCCATACAGGTGGGAACATGATCTAAGAAAATCTCTGCACCATAACCTGCTGCATCAGCAAGCTCAACTGTTGCACATGCGATTCCCCCTGCACCTAAATCTTTGAAAGCGACTTGATGGATAAGACCACGGGCGCTTAATTTTCCAAACAAAGATTGATTGGCTTGGAGTAGATGGCGCTTTAAAAAAGCATTAGGCTCTTGTACCGCTCCTTTGTTTTGCATATCTTTATCTTCATTAAGCGTCTGAGAGGCAAAACTTGCACCACCAAAACCACTAATATCTGTGGCCTTCCCGACTAGAATATAAACATGTCCCTCGGCATGTTTAGGGGCATAGGAATGAATAACTTGATCTTCTCGGACAACACCGAGGGTCACCACAGTGACTAAACAATTATCATTATAAGCTTTATCGTAATATACATCGCCGGCAATATTTGGCACGCCAATTGGGTTGCCATAACCGCCAATACCCGCAACCACGCCATGATGAATAAAAGATGTTTTAGGACGCGAGAGATCTCCAAATCGAAGTCCATCAGCAAGAGCTATCACCTCTGCCCCCATGCAGGAGACATCGCGAACATTACCACCAACACCGGTTGCAGCACCTTCGTAGGGAACCACTTGCGACGGGTGATTGTGGGACTCATGACTCATGACAATCCCATATCGAAGACCTGTATCATCCTTAGCAACAGCAACAATCCCAGCATCTTCTTTAGCACCAAGGATAACATTAGGCCCATCCGTCACCATCGTTTTAAGATATTTACGTGTACTTCGATAAGAACAGTGCTCTGAACCTTGAATTGACCACAATACACATTCAGAGAGGGTTGGCGGGCGTTTAAGGATATCATGTTGAATAGCTAAAGCTTCATCCACTGATAACGCCAACTGGTGACATTTAAGCAACTCGTCTATTTCATTGCGCTCTAGACCACTAAAATCTAGCTCTTCATGTTGTAGCTGCATCCGATATTCTCTGCTTTAGAAAAAAATCGTAGTCATAGTAACACAGAAAATTAAGAAACCAACTGACCTTAAGCGAAGTAGTTCGCAATATTGCATCAAATAAACACTCTATAAACGGCAAGCAATCATTCTGTGCAAAAAATATAGATTGATTTTAAATTTATTGTATTGTATAATAATAAATCACAAATTCTCGCGTGTAAAAACCATGTTTGAAACCACCCTTGATATGCCCCCTTCGCCCCCCTCCGACGATACCATAGCTTCTTGTATGTATTTTCCTGTCTTCAAACAAACCCCCGAGGAGCTTACAGAACTTCTCAAAAAGTATCCGCTCCTCATCAATCAACGCGATTTAGTTGGATATAGTCCCTTGCATATCGCCGTCACTTATTATAATGACATCCATTGCATCGAGATACTTCATCAATTTGGTGCTGCTTTAAATGCACGAGATCGTTTAGGATTCACACCAGCACATCTCGCAGCAAGATATGGCAAAGTTGATTTTTTAACAACGCTTAACCGTTTAGGTGCTGATCTCCACATAACTGATAAGTTAGGTAGTACACTCGCCCATACGGCCGTAAAATATAACCAAAAAGAAATACTGACTTATCTTTCACAATTAAATTTTGACCTCAATATTAAAGACTATGACGGCTGCAGGCCCGTACACGTTGCGGTCAAACAAGGAAATAACCCGATACTTATC
>JBIIJL010000041.1:0-18906 GCA_044233795.1 Legionella sp.
CCAAAGCTTTAATACGCCGAACGACCAAGGTGATACCCTAGCCCACGTAGCGCTAACCGGCATGATATTGGGTGAGCCTATTGAAGTTCTCCAGCAACTCCAAAAGCTAGGTGTGTGCCTCAATACTAGAAATCACTCAGGGGAAACACCGGCTGATATCGCAGATAAAATGGGTTGGAATCGAACAAAAAAAGAGCTAGAAAGATTGAGTATACAGCCTGTCCCCGACGACAGTACCAAAGAGAACGATGACAACGCTTACTTCACCTTCAACTGTCTTGCGGCAATTGCACTGGGAACTGGTGCTTTAATGCTTGCAATAGCACTTCTTCCCGTATTACCAACAACCATTGCGCCCTACGTTGCCTATATGGGTGCAGGATTTGTAGCAGGTGGATTGCTTTTGGGAGCTTATGGATTTTTTGCCAATAAACACTCAAAGACAGCGAATACAGACCAAGATTCACCCGTTCCAGATGGGGGCTTTAGATCAGTAGCTTGATTTTTTCCCATCACTAAACTGGATTCAAACTATCAATAAAGTAATGTTCAAGTGAGAATTGCCGGCTTAAATGCTCGCCCAAAGCCTGAATACCATAACGCTCCGTTGCATGATGACCACAAGCAAAATAATCAATCCCTAGCTCTTTCGCCTGGTAATAAGTACGCTCGGAGATTTCGCCACTAAGATAAGCATCAACGCCCAATTCAAATGCCTGCTCAAGCAGATCTTGAGCAGCCCCTGTGCACCAAGCAATCCGGTGAATCGACTTATGATTACAGGCTACATGTATCGGTGGTCGATCTAGCTTTTCGAGAATAAGGTTATATAACGCTTCGCTCTGTAGGGGCTTTGGAAGAGTACCTGTCATTAATAAATCTGGTATCTTGTTAGCTATGTAGCATTGGTGATCTGTTACACCAAACAATTGACCAAAGAGAATATTGTTACCTATCTCAGGATGGCAATCAAGGGGCAAATGATAAGCAAAAAGATTGATATTATGACTCATTAATTCGCCTATCCGCCGCCGCTTAATCCCAGTAATTGTGGCATCTTCCTGACGCCAAAAATACCCATGATGAACTAATAAAGCATCAACTTTTAACGAGATCGCTTCAAGAATAGCATCGTATGATGCCGTGACTGCAGTTGCTATCCGATTTATAGCAATGCGACCCTCAATTTGCAGCCCGTTAGGAGCATAATCAACGAACTTCTCACATGCTAAATAATTATTTAGATAGCTTTGTAGCTCTTCTAGATTGATCACCTTGTCGAACATCTCTTGATGTCAGCACCCAACATAGATAATTTCTCTTCGATACGCTCATAGCCCCGATCAACATGATAAATACGTTCAACTATAGTTTCACCTTCAGCAGCAAGACCTGCCAAAATCAGACTTGCTGATGCACGGAGATCTGTGGCCATCACAGGCGCTCCGGTCAGCGATGGAACGCCTGTTATCATTGCTGTATTACCATTTAAACGTATCTGCGCACCCATTCTTTGCAATTCTTGTACATGCATAAAACGGTTCTCAAAAATATTTTCAATAACTGAGGATGTGCCTTCAGCAATACAATTCATAGCCATAAACTGTGCTTGCATATCAGTAGGAAATGCAGGATAAGGTGCGGTCGCAATATTAACAGCTTCTGGACGTCGACCTTGCATGTCTAGCGAAACCCAGTCATTTCCTATATTAATGATAGCCCCTGCTTCTTCAAACTTGCATAACATCGACAATAAATTATCAGGCTTCACGCGTCTAATGGTAACTTGGCCTCGCGTTAAGGCACCGGCAGTAAGATAGGTACCTGCTTCAATTCTATCTGGCATCACTGAGAAAAAACCACCCGACAGCGCTTCAACTCCCTCAACTTCAATGCTATGTGTCCCTGCACCAGTAATCTGCGCACCCATTTCTATCAAAAAATTTGCCAAATCAACGACTTCTGGTTCTCTGGCTGCGTTTTTTATAATTGTTTTTCCGTCAGCCAATACCGCTGCCATCAGCACATTTTCTGTGCCAGTCACGGTGACATTATCAAAAACCAACGACCTGCCTTGTAAGCGACCGTGCTTGCATCGCGCCTTGATAAAGCCATTTTTGACACTGATCTCAGCGCCCATAGCTTTAAGCGCTTTAAGATGCAAATCAACTGGGCGTGAACCAATCGCACACCCACCTGGCAGTGAAACATCAGCCTGGCCAAAGCGCGCCAACAAAGGGCCTAACACCAGAATAGAAGCCCTCATCGTTTTTACCAATTCATATGGAGCTACCAACTCGTTGACATGATTGGCATCTACTTGTATGTTCATTTTTTCATCAACAACCAATCGCGCGCCCAGCTGACCTAAAAGCTCCATCATGGTTGTTACATCTCTTAAATGAGGAACATTTGCGATGGTGACATTGTCTTTAGCCAACAAAGATGCTGCCATGATCGGCAGCGCCGCATTTTTAGCACCTGATATGGTGACCTCGCCATGCAGGGGTTTTCCACCATTGATGACCAATTTATCCATGTTGCTTCTCCCACTCATTTACAGTCCAGGTCTTCATGCTCAAAGCATGTAATGTACCTGAGGTGATCTCATTTTTTAATTGGGCATATACCCATTGTTGTCTTTTAATCTTCGCAAGGCCGAGGAATAGATCAGAAACAATGGTAAGTTCATAATGATACCCATCTCCCTCGACTAAAACCTCTTGCACCCCTTCGATCCCTCTGAGGCGCTTTTTTAACTCTTCATTCGTCAACATTGTTTCACACCCATTCACTAGAAGCTAAGCCAACACCGCATCAACACCACAAAATTCTGCCATTAATGCAATTGAATTAGGCATTTCTTCAATCAATAATGATTTATTGTACTGATGGCATAGTCTCTTTATTTCAATAAGTAATGCAAGCCCTGCGCTATCACATTCAATAATGCCTTGCAAATCAAGACGAATTATTTTTGTAGAATTATCATGCAACAATTCCATCAGTGGCTTAACGTTTAATTGCACCGTATCAAATGTTAATCTAGAAGATGGTTTAAATACCTGAGCATCAGTCATTAGGCCGCTCGGTTTTTGCTGTTTTTACGCATTTCGGCAATTAACTCATGCATAGAAGATCCCTGCAGTGCTTGACCGAACTGTGAACGAAAGCTCTGCAGTAAGCTCACTCCCTCAACACTCAAGTCATAAATCTTCCATTGGTTGTTGATACAAACCAAACTATAACTCAAGGGAATATTTTGACCATTCGAGCGGATAATTACACTGTTCACACGTGCAAACTGGGCATCAACCTGGCTACGATATGGTAAGAATTTCACCTGTTCATCCGTGTATTCTGCTAATGGGTTAGCGTACGTACGAATGACAAGCTCTGTAAATACCTGCTTGAATTCTTCTTTTTCAGCAGTCGTTGCCTTACTCCAAGCTTGACGACCTAGCACTGACCGTGACATACCATTAACATCAACATTGGGCAATAAATACCGCTGAACTGCTTGATAAATAATCTTATGATTCTGTTTCAACTCCGGTTTATGATCTTTAAGTGTGGTAACAATGTTGATGGCGCTATTTTCAAGCATTGGCACCGGCGAAGATTGACCCCATAACAACGAACCTACCAAAAATAAAACCACACCTAAAATCGCTTTCATCATCCTCATGATTCACCTACTTTTTATTGATATTAAATAACAACTGGCCAATAAGATTTTCAAGAATAATCGCCTCTTGCGTTTTGACTATCACATCACCAGCCCGCAAATAAGGATGAGCTTTATTTTCTTCATCATCAAATCCAGGAATGATACTGACGTAATTCGATCCCAACAATCCTTCAGTCAAAATTCGTGCTGACGAATCCTCGTAAGGGATAGGTTTATCTTTGCGTAACATCATTGTTACTTTAGCGTTCAATTGACTAGGTTGTAATTCAATTTTAGTCACTTCGCCAATTCTTACGCCGGCAACCGTCACTGGAGCACGCACCTTGAGGCCACCAATATCGGTAAAATAGGCGCTCACTGGATAACTTTTAGTCGAAACAAGTTCCCCTACCCCGCTAACCATCATGGCCATAACCATTAACGCTAACAATCCAAAGACTAAAAACAAACCAACACTCACATCAACATATCTATGCTTATTCATTTACCAACCTCCTATCATCATAGCGGTCAACAAAAAATCAAAACCAAGAATAGCCAACGACGAATATACAACTGTCCGCGTTGTTGCTTGGCTAATGCCTTCGGCCGTAGGTGTGCATGTAAACCCTTGGAATACAGCTATCCAAATCACTAAAAATGCAAAAACTATACTTTTGATTACACCACTTAACACGTCAGCGCGGAAGTGCACTGCTGCCTGCATATTTGACCAAAAACTACCTGCGTCAACCCCCAGCCACTTCACACCAATAAAATATCCCCCGAAAATAGCAACCACCGAAAAAATCAAAGCCAACAAGGGCAGAGAAATCATGCCTGCTAAAAATCGTGGATAAATGATACGACCCAAGGGATCAACCCCCATCATATCCATGCTCGCCAGTTGCTCGGTTGCTTTCATAAGCCCAATTTCAGCAGTTAAAGCTGAACCCGCACGGCCTGCAAACAATAAAGCACTAATCACAGGGCCCAATTCTCGCGTAATACTTAACGCCAGTAATTGTCCAAGTTGACTGCTAGCACCAAATTTCTCAAGCGTATTATAGCCTTGCAAGCCCACAACCATGCCAATAAATAACGCTGAAACAACAATAATCAAACATGATAACACACCCACAAAATAGAGTTCTGCTCGTAATTCAGGAAACAAGCGAACAAAATCAGGCTTTCTGGTCAATACACGCAACAAAAAACGTCCAGAATTTCCTAAAGCTTGCAACATATCTAAACTACCGTGACCTAAGCGACTTACTAGCTCAAGCATCTAAGAGCTCCTCTTTATAAGCTTTAGCCGGATAGTGAAACGGCACCACACCATCCGCTTCCCCACGCATGAATTGCCGTATTTCAGGTTGTTCTGATTGCTGTAGAGCTTGCGGTGAACCCTCACCTATCACACGCCCTCCTGCGATCAAATAAGCATAATCAGCTATTGAGCACGTCTCATCAACATCATGAGAAACAATAACTGTTGTTGTTTGTAATAACTGATTTAAACGCTTAATCAATCGCACCAATACCCCCATAGAAATTGGATCTTGTCCGGTAAAAGGCTCATCGTACATCATCAATGCAGGATCAAGTGCCATGGCCCGTGCCATCGCCACACGTCTAGCCATCCCGCCTGATAATTCATCTGGCATGAGAGATGCAGCACCTCTAAGGCCTACAGCCTCAAGCTTCATCAAAACAACATCGCGCAGGATAGAAGGGCTAAGGTTGGTATGCTCATTTAGAGGAAATGCAACATTCTCAAAAACAGAAAGATGAGTGAACAGAGCGCTATTTTGAAACAGCATCCCCATTTTGCGACGTGCTTTGTAGAGTTCTTTTCGAGGTAAACGATGAACATCACAACCATCCACCATCACAACACCCTCATCCGGGGTAAGCAAAGCACCGATAAGACGCAACATCGTAGTCTTACCACTCCCACTCGGCCCCATTATAGCGGTAATTTTACCTTTTTGAACGTTGATGTTTATCCCATTGAAAATCAAACGATTTTCTCGAGAAAACTTAAGGTTGGTGATTTCCACCAAATGATCACTCATAAACCTACGTTCCAGTTCAGTAACATCTACACATTATATACCTGCCATTGTAAGTATTACCAACACCAAATCCTAAATTCATTTTGTAGGTAACGTACATAGACTCATCCATGATCAAAATTAACTAAACGTCTGGTTACTGTGTAGCATAACTCAATGACGACAAAGACTCACATATTGTGGTATCATCTGCACTTTCAAAAAGCCAAGATCGCACCATGAATTTTTGCAAGTTAGGCCTTGCGGTGATTGAGACTGAAGCACAAGCTGTCTTCAATTTAGCTCACCGTATCGATGAACGTTTTGAATTGGCATGCCAGCAGTTGCTCGCGTGCAAAGGTCGCATCGTCGTCACTGGCATGGGTAAATCAGGACATATTAGTAAAAAAATTGCTGCAACTTTCTCGAGCACAGGAAGCCCCGCTTTTTTTATGCACCCTGGCGAGGCAAGTCATGGCGACTTAGGGATGCTCACCCGACAAGATGTTGTCATTGCTATTTCTAACTCTGGACATACTAATGAAATATTAATGCTACTCCCCCTTATCAAGCGCTTAGAAATTCCACTCATCGCTTTGACTGGCAATCCTGAATCAACCTTGGCCAAAATGGCTGATGTATCACTTGATATCAGCGTTGAACAAGAAGCCTGTCCCTTAGGACTCGCTCCCACTACCAGTACAACAGTTTCATTAGTCATGGGGGACGCATTAGCAATTGCCTTGCTGCAAGCGAGAGGTTTCAATGCAGCAGATTTTGCCCTTGCTCATCCAGGCGGCGCACTTGGGAAACGACTACTGTTAAAAATTGACGATATATGTCATGTTGGTAATGAGGTTCCTATCGTCGATGAGAATGTCACCATTCGTGATGCACTCATTGAAGTCACCGAAAAAAAACTTGGCATGACCTGCGTTGTCAACCACCTCGGGCAACTCTCTGGAATCTACACCGACGGTGATGTACGACGCACGTTAACCCAACAATTTGACATCAACTCAACCGTGTTAAAAGAAGTGATGACCAAAAATTGCCAAACCATAGCCTTTGGCACACTGGCCGCAGAAGCGCTGGCTATCTTGCAGAAATATAGCATTACATCACTCGTGGTCACAGATGAATCCGGACAGCCCAAAGCCGTGGTTCATCTTCACGACCTTCTTAAAGCAGGTGTTTTTTAACATGGAGAAATCAATGGACGAATTATTGGAAAAAGCTCGCAAAATTAAATGTGTGATCTCTGACGTTGATGGAGTATTAACTGATGGCCGTTTATACGTAGATAATACGGGCAATGAGCTTAAAACTTTCCATGTACATGATGGTATGGGCTTGAAAATGCTGATGCTAGCAGGTATTGAAGTTGCGGTGATCACTACATCATCCAATGGCGTCATCGATCACCGTATGCAACAGTTGGGCATTCATCTTTATTTTAAAGGTCAAGTAAATAAACAAAATGCATACAATGCACTTAAATCCAAACTCAAACTCGATGATGATGCCTTTGCTTACATTGGTGATGATTTTCCTGATTTAGTCATAATGCGTCAAGTTGGTTTAAGCGTTGCTGTAGCGAATGCTATCCCTGAAGTGCTTGAAGAAGCGAACTTACAAACCATCAAATCTGGCGGTCATGGTGCGGTGCGAGAAGCCTGTGAATTTATTTTGCACGCACAAAATAAAAAAGAAATTGCACTCAACCGTTATTTAACTGAGGGCACTACCCAATGAACGCAACCAAAAGCGCTTCGCTCTTACTCATGCTTGTCTTAGGTCTTGCAGGCGCTGGTTGGTATTTTGCAAGCCCTAAGCCTATGTTCAGGCTGGATGCGAATACTTTGTCGACATCAACCGATACCATCGTACACAATCTCAAAGTACGTCAATTTGGTACTGATGGTCATTTGATTAACCTCTTACATACTCCTTTATTGCACCACATTCCACTTAATAATACTCACAAACTTCAATCACCCCATATCGTTATCAAAGAGCCTAATCAAGCACCAGTGGAAATTCATGCTAACGAGGCGCTCGCACTGTATGGCGGTCAACAAATCACACTTAACCAAGAAGTGGTCATCCACCAAAAAAAGACCGACAAATCCGTTGAAAGCACCCTAAAAACAGAATCCATGACTTATTTCCCAAAAACAAAATTCGCCACAACAGAGAAAAAAACGACTGTTGAGCGTCCTGGCAGTGTGATTTCATCCATGGGCATGAATGCCTACCTTGCAGAAAAACGTATCACCTTACTCAACAAAGCAAGAGGTACTTATGAGCCAAGGAAAGGCTAGGCTAGTAACATTTATAGTCATAATGATGATTGAAGCCATAGGGTTATCTTGCTTGATACCAGAAATAACTTACGCCTTACCCGATGATAAATCAAAAACCATGCAACTTTCTGCAGACTACGCTGACCTTAACCAAACGACACACCTTGGAATTTATAAACATCATGTCGCCTTTGATCAAGGAACAACGCACATGAGAGCCGCAGCAGCGATAACGACAGGCAATGAGAAAAATGAACTCACAAAGGCAAGTATCCAGGGCGATCATCACCTTCAAGCCCACTACTGGACTACAACGACCATAGATAAACCCCCTATGCATGCCTATGCAGATCTCATCACCTACTACCCAGCAAAGCATCTAATAGAACTCGCAGGTCGTGCAAAAATTCAACAAGGAGATAATATCTTTGCAGCCCCTAAAATCGTTTATGATACACTTCATCAACATGTGATCACGCAATTTACAAAAGCTGAGCGCACCAAAATCATTATCCACCCGAGCAACCTTCATGACTGAATTGTTAGCCTTAAATTTGAGAAAATCATTTAAAACCCGCACCGTGGTTGACGATATAAGCATTCGAATTCAACGAGGAGAATGTGTTGGCTTATTAGGCCCTAATGGCGCGGGCAAAACCACCTGTTTTTATATGATTGTGGGATTACAATCTTGTGACAAAGGACATATTTTGCTCAATAACCAAGATCTCACCAAAGCCGCTATGCATCAGCGTGCACGATTAGGTATCGGTTATCTACCGCAAGAAGCCTCCATTTTTAGAAAACTTAGTGTTCGTGATAATATTTTATCCATCCTCGAACTTAGAAAAGATCTAGATAAATACCAACGTCTTCAAAAGTTAGAAGAACTCTTACAAGAATTTCACATCACACATTTACACAAAAACTTAGGCTTAAGTTTATCTGGCGGCGAAAGACGGCGCGTTGAAATTGCCCGCGCTCTTGCCATAGAGCCCACCTTCATTTTACTTGATGAACCCTTTGCAGGCGTTGATCCAATCTCAGTACTCGACATCAAAAAAATCATTTTACACCTTTGTGATAGAAACATTGGTGTACTCATTACAGACCACAATGTGCGTGAAACACTAGATATATGTGAGCGTGGATACATTGTGAATCAAGGTAAAGTTCTATGTGAAGGCACCCCAAAGACCATTCTTGCAAATCAGCAAGTTCGAGCCGTATACCTTGGTGAAGAATTTGAACTTTAGGGTACTGTGATGCTCGTTATTATCGACAATTATGATTCATTCACCTATAACTTAGTCCAATATTTCGCCTGCTTGACAAAAAATATCCTTGTTTTTACTCATGATGAGATCGACATCACCTCACTCAACCAACTTAATCCAACGAAGCTTGTTATTTCACCAGGCCCAAAAGGTCCAGAAGATGCCGGTATTTCGGTGAAAGCAATCAAACATTTTTACAACAAAATTCCCATTCTAGGCGTCTGTCTGGGTCATCAATGCTTATCCTATGCCTTTGGCGGAGAGATTATCGCAGCCCCAGAAATTTTACATGGCAAAACCTCCAATATTTTCCACCACCAACAAGGGATATTCAGCGAGCTCCCCTCACCATTTCTCGCCACTCGTTATCACTCACTGATAGTCTGTCCAAACACCTTACCTGATGACTTCACTATCGACGCGTGGACAGACCATGGGACAATTATGGGCATCTCTCATCGTAAATATCCTCTATTTGGTTTACAATTTCACCCTGAAGCAATTTTAACCCAACACGGCATGGAGCTGTTGTCGAATTTTATCAACTATGAATATTAACGCTATTTTTGAAAAAATAATCGCAGGACACTCCCTCACTGAACGAACCATGCGAGATGTGATTGAACAAAGCATAACCGGCACCTTAAGTGACATACACATTGCGGTTTTTCTAGGCCTCATGCGCATGAAAGGCGAAACGGTACATGAACTATCGACTGCGGCTCAAGTCCTCAAACAGCATGCCCATACTATTGATCTAGGTCAACATCTCATTGATATTGTCGGTACAGGCGGTGATGGAAAAAATACATTTAATGTATCCACAGTAAGTAGTTTCGTAGCTGCAGCTGCAGGCTGTTCTGTTGCAAAGCATGGCAATCAAGCTGTTTCAGGCAAAAGCGGCAGTGCTGATCTATTGACTGAAGCCGGTTTTGTTTTAGCGTTAACTGATGATGCATTAGGGCAGTGTATGAGGCAATGCAACATGACCTTTTTGTTTGCTCCCCACTTTCACCAGGCCCTCTTTAACGTTAAACATGCCCGGCAACAGCTTGGCATTCGCACGTTATTTAATTTATTAGGTCCCTTAATCAACCCTGCGAGCGTTACGAGGCAAATCGTTGGTGTTTCATCCTTAAAATGGCTTAAGCCTATAGCAGAAGTTCTTCAAATGTTAGGAAGTGAACATGCACTAGTGCTAAATGCACGTGATGGGCTTGATGAAATCAGCATTTCAAGCGTGACTGATGTTATTGAATATCAACAAGGCACTTTGAAGTCATGGAGCCTTGACCCTAAAGATTATGATTGTGCACATTCGTCACTTGATAGCATTATTGTTAACAATCCCGCTGAAAGCTTGGCCCTAGCTTCTAGCGTGTTCAGAGGGGAAAAAGGACCTGCCCGCGATATTATTTTACTCAATAGTGCTGCTGCAATTTATTGTGCTGGGATGGCTCAAAGTTTTAGTCAAGGCATATTAAAAGCAATAGATGCAATAGACAGCGGCGCCGCCCAAGACAAATTTCTCAAACTTTGCCTACTGACTCAAACTTTTACGAGCCCTTACGATGAATAGCATACTCAACATGATAAAAATGCAGAAAGAAGAAGAATTGCGCTTATTAAAGAAATACCCACCAACACTTGATTGTCCTCCACTGATAAGAAATTTTACTGCCTCATTGAAAGCAAAGACCCCCGCTATCATTGCCGAAATTAAGCGCTCCTCTCCAAGTAAGGGAGTTATCCGCGAAGATTTTAACGTTGCCTCGATTGCAACGATCTATGAACGCCATGGTGCAGCTTGTTTATCAGTCCTCACCGACAAGCATTTTTTCCAAGGGGATGATAGCTATGTAGCATTAGCTAAAGAGCATTGTAAGCTCCCTGTATTACGTAAAGATTTTATTATTGATATAGCCCAAATCTATCAAAGTCGTTCACTAGGTGCTGATTGCATCTTATTGATAGCAGCCCTACTTGATGACCACGAACTATATGACTTTTGCCAATTAGCACAAGAACTTCAAATGGCTGTACTCGTAGAAAGTCACACGCAAGAAGAACTTGAACGTGCACTTCAACTACCAACACCGCTGATAGGAATCAATAACAGAAGTCTACATACCTTCCGAACTGACATCCATTTAAGTATTGATTTAAGCAATTACATCCCCAAAGATAGGATCATCATCGCTGAAAGTGGCATAGAGTCACATAAAGATGTCCAATTACTACAAAAGCATCACATCAACACCTTTTTGGTTGGCGAAAGCCTGATGCGCGCCGAAAAAATAGGCGAGCATCTGGATAAATTAATGTATGGCTAATCACTCAATACTAGGTGACGTCCCTAAAGTGCGCACGTACCTTAGCTTAGGGCAGCCATTACCCTAGGCAAGTATTAATACTCAAGATAGCGGATCGTTTGACAATCACTGATTTTCAAGCCAAATTACGGTGCACGAAATTCAGAGCTAAATTGAAATACAGGGGGTATTAATGAGTCGATTGGGGAAGCGCTTTGGTTTGACCAGATTGCAGAGATTTTATATTGCGCTTTCCTTGGCCGTCGTTCTGCTGGTCACAGGCACAAAAGCATTGGCTCAGTCGTTTCTAACCCGACATGTGCGAGAAGCTGTAGTGGATAAATCGGCTCCCCTCTTAAATCGATTGCGGCCTACAAAGATTTTGCGTCTCGACTTGGTTTTACCACTACGCGACCAAGTGGGCTTAGACAATTTTTTGCAAGAGCTCTATGATCCCTCAAGCCCTTCTTATCGTCAATTTCTCACTGTATCAGAATTTACCGAACGATTCGGTCCTACTCAAGAGGATTATGACGAGGTGATTCGTTTTATCAACATGAATGATCTGAAAGTTGTCGGTGGCTCTCGCGATGGAATGGATATTCAAGTTGAGGGCTCTGTTGCGAATATTGAGACAACTTTTCATGTATCGCTTAAAGTATACAAAGATCTCAAAAAACATCGTACATTCTACGCTACAGACCGAGAACCTACTGTTGACCTACCCTTCCCGCTCTGGCATATCTCTGGTCTCGACAACTACTCTGTTCCTCGTCCTCACTACATTCGTAGAAATAAGAATTTGACATCAAATGCAGCAACCGGTTCCGGACCATCTAATGCTTTCTTAGGTAGCGATATGAGAGCCGCATACTACGGAGGTTCAACACTGACTGGCGCAGGTCAAAATCTTGGGTTGCTTGAATTTTACGGGACTAATTTACAGGATTTAACTACGTATTACAGCAATATTGGTCAATCAAACAAAGTACCGGTGACGTTGCTTTCTACTGACGGTACGAGTACAAGTTGCGTGTATCCAGGCTGCGATGATACCGAGCAGACGCTCGATATGACTCAAGCACTTGGTATGGCTCCTGGTTTGGCAAGTTTGGTGATGTATATTGGCAACACCGATACGGCAATTTTTAGTGCATTGACAACGCATACCCCTCTGCCAACTACCATCGGCTGTTCTTGGGGATGGACGCCTGCTGATCCAACTACATTAAATCCCTATTGGCAAAAGATGGCCAGTCAAGGACAGACTTTTTTTGCAGCTTCTGGTGATAGCTCTAATTGGTCAGCGAGCAATGAAGCTTGGCCTGCAGATACTGCCTATGTTGTTTCCGTTGGTGGCTCAGAGTTGATTACGAACGGTCCTGGTGGTTCATGGGTATCAGAAACAGCATGGTCCAATAGTGGCGGCGGCATCAGCCCAAACTATATCGCAATCCCCCCATGGCAGCAGCTTCCTACTGTCATCAATTCAAGCAACCGGGGCTCAACAACCTTACGCAATGGCCCAGACGTCGCAGCCAATGCAAACAGTACTTTTTATGTGTGTGCAAACCAAACAGCTTGCACAGCAAATCATTATGGCGGCACCAGTTTTGCTGCCCCTATGTGGGCCGCCTACGTGGCACTGGCCAACCAACAAGCAGTAACCAAAGGTCAGCCATTGCTAGGTTATATTAATCCAACACTGTATTCACTTGGAGGGGCTTTAGGCAATGGAACCAACTTTCATGACATCACCATTGGTCAGTCTAGCAGCTATCAATCAGTGGTAGGTTATGATCTGCTGACAGGTTGGGGCAGTATGAATGGGGCCAATCTTATCAATACGCTTGTGCCAGGAGCAACAAATGATTTTGATCTTTCTACCTCTTTAAGTGCGTTAACGATTCCTGTGGGAAACAGTAGCCATATTTTGCTCACAAATACTATCAATGGTGAATTTAAATCCGCAGTGACCCTAACAACGAGTAGCCTACCCACTGGAGTCAGTGCGAACTTCGCACCAGCCTCTATCACAGGCAATGGTACGTCAAACTTGACCTTGACTACAAGCCCAACAACTGCGCCAGGGACCTACCCCGTCACAATTTATGGGGCAAGTGGGAGCTTGGTGCAATCAACTCAACTCACGCTGACTGTAACTGCAGCGGCAGTAGGGAATTTCATGATCAGTGCCATGCCAAGCCTGTTCGGCGTCACCCTGGGCAACAGTACTTCATCAGTTATCTCAAACACAAGCTATTATGGATTTAGCTCCCCTGTAAATTTATCCGTATCTGGGTTGCCTTCTGGTGTCACTGCAACCTTTAGCCCCAGTTCAATCACGGGGACAGGTCGCTCAATCTTATCACTCAAAACAAATACGCTTGCTAGTAGAGGATTCTATCTTCTAAGTATTTTGGGGGCTGGGGGTGGATTAACCAATACAACAACCGCATTTTTTTTCATCTATTAAGGTCGCTGCCTAACATCAGATGTTTATAAAAAAAGCGGCTTAAGCCGCTTTTTTTATAAACTCATCTGTTGCAATTTCTCTTTAAAGTCTTCTAATTTCTCCATAGAATCAGTTTTTGGTCGTTCAAAGAACGTCATGACATACCCTTGCTTCGTGCAAAGACTCACACAAAGCGCGGGGATCACTGATAGTGTTGCCAAGACGCCGATAATACCCTTAATGAGTGGATGAAGTTGCTGCCAAGTACCTCGATGTTCCTTCAAAACAATTTCAGCATTACTAATTGCTGTAAAGCATTGTGCTCTAAATGCTGTAAAAGTCTCCGGTGTTGGTTTTGAAAAAAACCTCGATGCTAAATCAATAAGCTTTTCATTCAACGTCAAAGCTGCAGCTTTTGCCTTCACATAGCTTGGATCATAAGAAGGATGCGACTCGGTGCCTTTATCGATCAATTCCTGGTTTTTTTTATAAATAACTTGAACCAAACGATCATATTGTTGTTTACATTCATCAAATGTGTTCTCTTCAGCAGATTCCAAATAAGAAGTCCCAATGAGTGATTTAACTTGTTTCACAATTGTTGTGGGTCGATCGTTTCTTTCTGTGGGATTGAAATCGCAATATGTGACACCGTAATATTTGTCCAAAAAATCTAACATATTAGCTTTTGATTTTGCAAACGCACCTATGAATGACAGATTTTCTCCTCTGGGCGGAAGTATAGGGACAATTGGTTTGTTACTCTTGCCAAAATGAGACAATTGAAACCAAGGATATTTACCCTGAACTGATTTTTGATCTAAAAATACTTCCCCGGTGAACACATGAGTAAATTGGTATCCAGATGATGGTTCTAAAACAACATCACAACGTATTTCATTTTGTTCTTTTGGAAAAGAGAACTCGTCTAGAAAAGACAGTTGTTGTTGATCTCCGAGAATAGATGCTATAAACCGCTTAAATTGAGCTTCTAATATTGCTTTGCGAGTAACCGGGAGTCCTTGAGGTGATACACTCAACTTATTAATAAACTGAGCTCTTATGGGATCAAGTTCTAATTGTGTTTCAGAGTAAACAAAAGGACTTGTTAAATTTGGAATAGACCGCAACCTATCTGCTATAGCCACTGCTTGTTCAAGTAATGATGCGTGTTTTATACAGTAGTCATCAAGGAACGCATACCCTGCCGCTATATATGGACTAGACTCTGTTAATTTTTGCTCTTCGCTCACAAAAGTAACTGGATTTTCATCTGATATCCCGAGAAAAGCCTTAGAAAATTCTAAGAAATTTGTAAATTTTCGGCCAATTTGCCTGACTTTAATTCCTTCAAAAGCACCAACAAACTCTTCAAACTTAACATCCAATTCGTTTTCAAGCAGCCGATTAGCCGCCTCGTTTAATTCTGGATATCGGCACGATAACAAATGAAGAACCTCAATAACATCTTTTAATCCTCGACTATTAAACGCTTTAGCAATCTTATCACTACTTACAAAGACGTCTGGAAACAATAGGTCCGCATATTCCGCTAAAATTTTAGCATCTCTAGGTTGAGGCAACGTGAGATGCACAAAATACGAGCGAACTCTTGCAGCATCACCATTCGGGATATCAAGCTTCCTGTAAAAAATACCTGCGAAAGACAGCATGATATCTCGCATTTTTCGAACCAATGGGCCTTTCATCCATCTATTTTCTGGATCAAACATTTGATTAAATTGTTCTGAAAATGGATCTGAAGCAACCGATGGACCAGTCTTGTTTGGAGCTGATGTTGCTAATTTTTTCGCTTGGTTGAGTATTGTAAATGCAGTTGTTGCTTGATCGAGAAGCGTAGGATTTTTATCTGGGTGTACTTGCATCGCAATTCGTTTGAATGCGTTAATGACCTCGGGAATGGACGCATCGCGCTTGAGCTCAAATACCTGCCAAACGTTATCAACTGTTAATGTACCAAGCTTAATAATCCGATAGATTTCTTCACTATTAGTTCTAGGCATTGCTTATAAATCACTTTTATTAAACATACTGTAATTTTATCACACAAACAAACCATGGCACAAGAGTATTTAGAATATACTCCGCATTGATTGGCCAATAATGAGTGATCGCTAAGCCACTCTATCAAAATCTCCCGCCTAAAATTGTCGGCATATTTCCGAATTGTAATTCTTGCCTACGTTTGGTCACAGCACTTTTGGTTGATCAAAGAACGTCATGACATACCCTTGATGAATGGATGAAGTAGGTGCCAGGTACCTCGATGTTCCTTCAAAACAACTTCGGCTTCAGCAATTGCTCTAAGGCAGTTTTCTCTAAATACTCTAAAAGTGGCTAAATTGATAGGTCAGGATACATATACATACGCAGATAGGTCTTTGTGTCAAACCACCGATTGATGTATTTATTGTCAATTTCTTTGGGGAAAAAAACTTTATTTCTAAAATAGAAATAAAATAGCGTTTGCAATAGATCGCCTTTGTATGGCAAAAGATAATTTGATGACTTAGTTATTGCCAAAAAATAATCTAAATCAGACTGGTTAGGTGTTCTTTCGAGTTGATTGGTAACAATGGCAATTCCTGTGGAGAGGATAAACTGCATCCGTTCCATTTCATCGTCATTTAATATCATTTGCTTAGAAGCAACGAGCTCTACAATATAGTCAGTGAAATCTTTTGTTGCAGTAGCAATGGTAACGGCCAAGTCTAATGTACTGTTAGTCGGTTTAGAAATAGCTTTGCATACGTAGGGCCAATATTTAATATCAATAAGCTCTATCACAAGCTCGATGTTCTTGTCGGTAAATCCCCATTTATCAATCGGGAATGGCCAAGCTGTCAACATCAGGTCAATCAATAGTGCGCTATTTTCTTTGATAAATAGATTTAAATTATCAGGACTAGTCTGTAAAGGGATACAAACAGGTACGGTATGAAGATCAAGACACTCATCATCTAATAATGGATCGAGTCCATTTTTCGATATTGACAACATACTCTCAGAGAGCTCTTTTAGCTTGGTAAAAAGCTCTTTTTTAGGTTTCAACGAAAGAATGGCACATTCATTTGCCCAAACATTAACGTTTTTTTGTTGCTCAATTTCCGTGCTATTATCTCGATTCATCTTATACTCCCTCAAATATTTCCATCAAACAGTCAATATCAATGCTCCTGGCGCGGGCTAAATGCAATTGATGCCTTGTGAGCTGCTTCAGCTACCGAAGCTTTGAAATCAAATGCTTTGGATAACATATTATGCATCGAAGCTCCCTCATGTTCACCCCCCGATGCAAAGGCCTTTGAAATATTGCGTTGATGCGCGGCTTGCTCTCTAAAATATACTGCCTGTTTATCCAGAGGAGCATCAGGGTCTCTTCCTTTTGTATGTTCTACATCCGCGATGACGGCATGGTAAGACTCTTTAGTTAAAGGTTTACCGATTGCTGCTAATGCATTATTGACAGCGCGAATGGTTATTTTATCGAAAAGGCTTGCATTTTCACATGCCTTATCTAGCTCTGCTCTATAAGGACAACTAAACTCAGGGGCCTCGGCACGACCGCCAGTAATGACTTGCTTGACGATTGCATATGGGAGTGAAGCAAATAATTCCGCCTCCTCATATTTACCCACTTTCAACTCCGATGAAGCATTTTCCATCATCCTGGGTTTAGATGATGCAAGACCGATCTGATATCCAATTTTATTTATTAAACCAGGCATACTATCACCAAAGATAGGTATACATGTATATAAATATAGCATATTGTATTAATATTTCATGCGAGGGTGTTTAAAATTATGAATCAATGCGAAATATTACGTATTGGTTAACCAATGGTGAATTAACATGAAGCCACTCTATCAGAGTCTCGTACCTAAAATTTTTGCCCCAATACTAAGCATGGTTGAACCACATTCTATTGCTGCCAGAAAATCGCTACTCATCCCAATGCTTAACTCTTTAAGTGAATGATCTTTCTTAAGCTTCTGCATAATATCAAAAAAGAGGTGGCGATCTTCTGTTGCAGGAGGAATACACATCACTCCCTCAACGATAAAGCCTGATATTTTTCTTAATGCATGGAAAAAATCTGGGGAATGGTGGATTTAAATCCGCAGTTACTCTGACAACGAGTACCCTACCCACTGGGGTCACTGCTAATTTTGCACCAACGTCAATCACAGGCAATGGCACATCAACCCTGACCTTGACTGCAAGCCAATCAACTGCGCCAGGTACTTATTCCGTCACAATCTATGGGACGAGTGGGAGCATAGTGCAGTCAACTAAACTCACGCTGACTGTAACTGCAGCGACAGCAGGCAATTTCATGATCAGTGCCACACCGAGCCTTCTCGGCGTAACTCGAGGTAACAGTCCTTGATCAATTATCTCGAATACAACCTTTTGTGGATTTAGCTCCCCAGTTAATTTATCCGCATCTGGGTTGCCTTCTGGTGTTACTGCAACATTTAGCCCCAGTTCAATCACAGGGACAGGAAGCTCAAGCTTAACGCTCAAGACAAGCACGCTTGCTAGTAGAGGATTCTATCTTCTAACTATTTCCGGTGCTGGGGGTGGGTTAACCAATACAACAAAGGCATTTTTTTTTCATCTATTAACATCAGTTGTTTAAAAAAAAGCGGCTTAAGCCGCTTTTTTTATAGACTCATATTTTCAAAATCAGCTTTAAAGTTATCTAATTTTTCCATTGAATCAGTTTTTGGTTGATCAAAGAATGTCATGACATACCCTTGATGAATGGATGAAGTAGGTGCCAGGTACCTCGATGTTCCTTC
>JBIIJL010000132.1:0-3393 GCA_044233795.1 Legionella sp.
CTTGGTCGAACACAAGAGTACCCTTCATGAAGTTTTAATCAAGCTTTGTGAGGGGTTTTTTGTTTATCCATCAATAAACGTGGCTAGAATCACGTGGAAATCCATCGGATATAGTGTTCAGGCTGACTCCAAGTCATTGTGAAAAGCTCCAACGGATGCCAGTTCATATTCCGAACTTTTTTTGGATGATTGCTCAATCACAGCAGGTGCTGCAAGTGCCTCAGAAATAGGTAATAAAGCACTATCGTGGGTTGTTTCGGTAGTATCTACCGTTTCTGGGGTGGGTACCTCGGATTGTAGTGTACACGATGCACCTTGCTGAGTTAATTGCTTTGGGTTCGGACGTGAGGTGTCTTTTAGCCATTGGGTCTTGAGAATTTCTTTATCATCGGATTTGATGCCAAATATCTTTTTAAGCGATCCAACAACTGTATACAAACCTTCTCGAAACCCATGATAAAAACCTAATAATCCTTGACTTCTAATAAAGTCCACGAAGGGGAAGGATATATCAAAAGGCTTCTTTTGTCCGGCCTCTACTGCATCGATAATATGGTTGATTGGTAAGCTTGCATTCGGCTGGTATTTAGTACCCGTTAAGATACTACGTATCACGCCGCCCAAAGTTCTAGATTCCTTAAGAGATTTATCTTTATCTTCCCGCATTAAAGATACTTGATAATACTTATACCCTGGGGCAAAAAATTTTTCGATGTTAGCGATAAGACGATAAGCCGCAACAAAATCATCTTTGTTATTGAATAAAAAAGCCCCATGATTCGGATCCATATATCTAATCTTCCCATCCTTCTCTGCTCTTAAATAAGTAGCATGACCAGACTTTTCATCGATCAGGCCAACATTTAAATCTTTATCAATGTTTTTACTCGCAATTTCATATATCTCCTCTGCTCTTTGTTTTGAATCAGGGCAGAAATGTTTTCGTGTTAAACGTGTTTCTTTTATGTTACCTTGATCTTCTTTTCGAGATTGTTGCCACCTTTGAAAATCATGTACCTCTCGGTTGAACGGAATAGGCTTATGCCTATCCTCAGGGTTATAAATATTGGATGTTGAAGATGCCATCATCCTTGTAAAACCTAGGCACGCTCCCTCGGATTTACCTAGCGCTTTTATTGATCCCTGACGAATTGGCCTAAACAGCGCTGTACTCTGCATAAGTTCTTTGTATTTCTCTCGCAGTTCATTCGGTACTTTAAAAGGGCGGGGAGGAGAAGTAGATTGAACCCTCATAATAGACTTTAAATCATTAGAGATATTTTCAAGCAATACCTGAGCTTGTTTCGAAAGCACCATTTTAGGATTGGCCTCTTGGATAAGTTCTTTAAGCTGCTCTTCCGTTGGCTCCGGTGAAAGTTTCTCCAATTTTTCACGAAGACTACTAAGCTTTGCTTGCAAAGCACCATCAACTGGTTTATGAGAAGACCCGTTATCTAAAAACCAATTAATAGCATCAACGCAATCATAAACACTCATAAAAAACCCCTTCAAATCGGGACTATGCTTTATTTGACTTCTTAAACACCTTCATCACTATATCCCCTACACTGGCATGCAAGTATTAGAGAAAGATTTATTGAGCCAATTTAGTCCTTACTGCCCATTAAAAAAATACACTACACCTATAACTGACCTTGTTTTTACAAATAGTCTTCTTGCTTAGCCTTCTCGAATAGCCCCACCAATGAATTGGATTACCCGTATCCAATTCATTAACAACAATGATCTCACGTGTTAAATATAGAACATAATGCATTAAATTTAAATCACTGACACCCACTAAAACCTACCAACACCTACTGAACATATACTGAACAGTGGTACTGATTCACTCCTCAATAAAACATAAGGAATGACGTGCTCTAATGTATGAACACACCCAGTTAAGAGATAATCGTCTCTAAATTGGCAGAGTTAACATGAGAAGAGAGTTTTCAAAAGAGTTTAAACGAGACGCTTTTAGTCTTTTTATTGACCAAAGATATAGTCAAGTAGATACTGCAAAAAGCCTTGGTATTCATAGTGCATTGCTGAGCCGTTGGGTTCGAGAGATTGCGAGATTAACAAGTACGACTGCAGGTACGCTTCATCGAGAATTATCCAAACTTGCTAAGGCTAACGTACTATTACGCGAGCTCAGTGGTAATCAAGTCTACTATTGTTGCAGTAGGCTTGTTGGCTTAAACCGCTGGCTTTCCATGCCTCCCAATGTTCAAGCCAATACTGTTTGGTTTCTTCTATTTTCTTGTTTGTACACATTTGAATTGCTCCCTCGTTGAAAACTTGAAGGAGTATCTAGAAAAATTAATTAGATTGTTTGGTGTGGTTAACTAAGCGCTTACGTTTGCTTCCAAGACTTAATTTGCGTAGGATGAACACCGTACTCGCTTGTCAATTGAGCCTGTGTTAATTTTCCCTCAATTGCAGCAAGTGCAATTTTTGATTTTTTTGATGCAGTGTAATAATTTCGCTTCTTGGGCATTCTATTCTCCTTTTATACTTAGAAGAATAGCTCTTAAAAATCACCTTGTTTCGTCCAAAAATCCGCGCCTATATCAACTTCAGCTGATCTATCAAAATGAGACGTTTTCTTCGCATTTAACCACTCACTCCATTCAGCTATCCAACGAGAAATTGTTGCATATAAATTGGCAAAAAGTTTTCGTTCACCATGTAACACAGCCATCAAGTCAGGGAATAAATCACCCCGCCCCTCTCTCCACGCATGAAAATCTGCAAACAAGCGCCTCTCTCCGCGCAATGTTGCTCTGGTTTTCGCAAACAACGTTGAATAGACACGCGCTTGACCATCATCAGATGGATCATAATCACTTTGAACTTTAATAGGTTGTCGCTGTGGTGCAAAAAACCGTTGCTGAGCCATAATTGCAGTATAGGTTTTAGCGATATCTTCTGCTTGTCTCTCGGTATCAGTGTCTACTAATTCAACGGGTACAGCACGTAGCCATTTTTCAGTAAATTCATTAAATGTTCTTAAAAATCTCTCTTGATCCTCAGCTTCGACTGCCTCCAACAATTTTTTTCGATGAGGTTCCCAATCTTTTTGCATCTTACCTAAAAATCGCTGCCATTCTTTTAATCGGTCAACTCGATCGTCATTTGAGCATCTTTCGCAATCATCTAAAAATTGTTTGGTAATATCTTCTAGAAAAAATGCATAAAGAGAGCTCACTTCTTTCTGAAAAGCTGCGGAACATTGCCGTTGTTTTTGTGACTTAACAACCTCATTATGCACATTATAAGTATAACCATTTAAGGGGTAATCTGGATCAGACATATTGGGTATCATCCGGTACTCGCCTGTTTTGCCACTACGTGCAGTCCGTCCTTTTATCTGTATTTCATCTTCTT
>JBIIJL010000061.1:0-13432 GCA_044233795.1 Legionella sp.
GTAATTTTTTCGTTATATCTTCAATTAAAGCTGGTGTGATAGGCAATAAAGGACCCAAATAGCCCTCAGCAGGATAAATAACGCGTGCTTCGAGTTCTTGATATTTTTTATTATATAAAACAATATTATCAATTGCTTTAACATAGGCAACCTTTACCCCCTCGTCGGGACGATCACCTTCAATACCGCCACTAACAACTTTACGATGGGCACGGAATGAAAGAGGTGGACTTGAGTCCGGTTCAATTGTCTGCATATTAAATCTTTTTATCTCAAGGGCTTGCTGCTCTATTCTTGCCTGCTTTGCAGCAAGCTCGATTTCCTGAGTCTTCATCTTTTGAAATTTCTCGATTGCGGCCTGATAGTGCATTTCAAAATGCACCAAATTTAGCTGTATTTGTTGGAATATAAACACATAAATATCTAGATTGCGAAGAGGTACTAGGGCTAATTGCACGGCATTTACTTCCTCAGCTACTTTTTTTATAGCTGTTAATTCTCTTTTGGAAATATGTAATGCAAATCTGTCTTCTGACGTTGTATATCGCTTGGAGTTAATCAACAGGAGTGCAAGCGTTGAGTAACAGAGCAATAAAGGATTACTGACAACCCCTACAGGTTTAATACCCAATACTTTTGCAACATAAACCTGCATTGGATTTATATAATAATTAGCCCATAAGGCTGAGCCCCTCGTGGGTTGCCATTTTGCTACTTCTTTAGGTGATAATACCGTTAAAGGGCCAGCAACTTCTCTGAGTTTGGATGTTTCATCAATATCAGCCAAAACTTGACTTATCACCTGAGCAAAGCGAGTGTCATCCATGTATCCACCGGTGACGTCATATTTAATGGCATTGATGGAACTTGATATTTTATCAACAGTGGTGCGAGTCGCTTGATCGGTAAATTGATGTCCTAAATCAGATATTGCTTGCGAAAGGCTGCTTAAAGTATGCTGTATTTGAAAATTATGTCTAACCATTTTTTCATGGATGAGCTCCAGTCCCTCTTGTAGATGATCCGCTTTTTTATGCAGCAGAGCAAACTGTTGTACAATATCGATTTCTAATTTGGTGAGTTTTAGATTTAGATCATCAAATCGACGCACCACCTCTTCATGAAGTTGATGGATTTGTTGTGAGAGAACACAAATTGCATCCAAGGTAGCTTGTTCGATGGCTATGCCTTTTCGTGGTTGAAAAAGATGAGAAATATGCCCAACAGCAGTCAAAATTGCACTTCCAAAACCAATGGGTGTCACCGCACCTTCAGCAGCGAGGGGGCCACATCCAGCAAGACCCGCTATTTGAACACCAATATTGACCAAATGGCTCGAAATGACACTAATTTTATTCGCAATCTCCGGATTTGAAAATGCAGCAACCGCACCACATACACCCTGAAAATCATGCACCATACTCATGAAATTGCTACGCTCAATGTATTCTCGGGCTTTAGCATTTTTTAATTCCATCGATAAACGCAAACGATCGGCCCCTGTTGCCGAAACTAATTGCTCATGAAGCTTAACAATGGCAGGATTTTTTTCATATCTAGAAATGTCTTCATGCGTAAACGCATCAAAAAGTCCCTGCGTCATTTCACCAACCTGCTGAAGGGTGTATTTTTCAGGTGCTCGCTGCTGTGATCGAAAAACACCAATTAGATCGGTGGGAGGATGAGCAGGTTGAGTAGATACAAGATTAATTTTCATGAAAAACATCAAGATGAATTTAATGGTGGTATTCTCACGGGAGGAGAACATCAAAGTCAATTGGATCTGGCCGCTGTCGCCTACATTTTAGAGTTGACCAAATTAAAGGATTGTAATCTATGCATCAGAATGATAAATCATCTACAACTAGTGTAGACGAGTTAAAAAACACGGCAGAACAAATTTATCATGCTTGGGAAAAGGCGCTATCAACGAATGATGTTGAGGGGCTGTTAAGTCTCTATGCACCGAATGCCATTCTTGAAAGCCCACTGGTTCCATATCTTTTAGAAAAAGAGAGTGGCATTTGTAGTGGTCAAAAAGAGCTACGACTTTTGATCGAGAAAGTGGCTCAACGCAAACCGACGATACGGGGGTATTTTTCAAAAAATTATTTTACGGATGGTAAAACGATTGTGTTTGAATATCCCCGACAGACACCTGATGGCGAACAAATGGATTTCATTGAGGTCATGGAGATAAATAACGGATTAATTCAATATCATCGTGTGTATTGGGGATGGCGTGGATTTAAGGTGATTCACGAGGATAAATATTGTCGTGAATAGTAGGGAGTCGATAAGTTCAAATTGTTGACTATTTATTCGCGGACGTTACTTCAATATATTGCTTGAAAAAAAATCATAATGATATATAATCTCCATCTACAGTTTAAGTACCCATGGAGATACTTTATGTCCCTGCTCGCAGATATCTTTAAAACAGTGATGACTGAACCAGCTATTGCTGCCCTGGTAGTGGCTACAGGGATATCAATACGGTCCCTATGGTCCTATCGCACCCGCTCCCCTAAACTATTTGAAAATTTAATGGATATTGATAGATTAGGAAGCTATAAACTAAGTCCAGAGCTGGGAATCTCTGAAACTTCGTGGCGTACCTGTGTAGAGTTCTTAACTCACCTTAAAAAGACTCTGCCACCTGATGAGTCAAAACGACTTGCCAAGGTAGGACTATTTGCCAACGCATCAGAAACTTGTGGTGCGGGTATGTGTATTATGAATTTGGAATATAAAAACCCTGATACAGACCAATATTTAATTTACATGACAATTGAGATCTTGAACAAACTTTCACCCGATGAAATAAAGGCGTTTTTAGCACATGAAGTAGGTCATATTCTATTAAAGCATGGCAATGGAATAGGTGCTGTATCAAAAACGCTGCATGCTATATCTCTGCTTTTACTTCGCCAAGATTCTTGGCCTGTGAATCTTTCTTATGCAGGTTTATTGTGGAATAGAGGCTCTATGATAAAAGCACATAGGGACTATGCTCTGGTATTCATGTTATCGGCTCTTACTCTGTATGTAACATCAAAACTTAGCCAGGAAAGAGAGTTTGCGGCGGATGCCGAAAGTATTAAACTAACCAACAATCCAGCTGCATTAATTTCTGGGCTTGAAAAATATCAAGAACCTATTGCTAATAATGTCTATTCATTCTTTCTGGGGCGTTTGCAATCATTTTCTGATACGCATCCTACTTTTGAGCTACGCAGAGAAAGGTTACAAAAGCTATCAGGGGAAATGCCTCTTCAAGATACGGCCGAAACAGAAGATCATCAAAGATATTCTGTTCAGTAGAGGTCCTTCTATTGATCCTCCGGTCGCCGACGTGCCGCGGTTTATCCGCGGCATTGATCCAGGAGGTACTTATGTTAAGAACATATTTTTTCGTATAAATCACGCCATGCTGGATTAAACTCTTCGATTAAATTGAGTTTCCATTTTCTACACCAATTTTTGAAACGTGGTTCGCGTCTGGCCGCCTCGAAATGTGTACTATGAATTTCATATGCACGGATGGGCAATATGGCAAGCGTGACTTACACCACCATATGCGATATCCGATATACAGTGGTGCGAGGGTATTAAGCGGTGAGAACCTTCCGATTCGATTTACGGGGATTCGGGGCTCTGAAATTTTCTACCTACGTCATCGTTACCCGTTTGCTGTACTTGTGTACTAAAAAATGCCTCCCTACTTGTGGAGGCACTAGCTTTTCCGTTAGGTATTGAAGTTGATGAATCCTCGCAAACTGTCGATGCCATTTTTTTGCTTTGCACCGTAGCGCTTTCTGCCGATGAAATATATTCTACAACAGCAGTATGTTTACTCCAACGTGCTGACCTAAGAGCCTTTTCTTTTTGAGAGGCAAGCTGTGCTTGAAGCTCATCGGTAGTTGCCTCATCATGTAGCCATTTTATAATTTCTAGATGACCCGCTCCTGCTGCTGTTTCATAGCCGTCGAATCTGATTGCGGTTGATATTACTTTTGAATCAATACTGCTAGCTTTCTTAAGCGCCTCTAAATACCCCAGTTCACATGCATATTCAACCTCGGGCGATCCAATCCTTATTAGGGTGTATTTGTCCTGTATTTTACTCGCCGCATCGAATATATCTGGACGGTTCGCTAATAATGCCGCATTGAAAATATGAAAACTCAAGGAAAGGCTTGCGGTATGAATTAAGTCATCTGCCGATGCCCCTGGGTGCGCTAAGAATAGGCATAAGCAGCGCTTTAACCCACTCCATTGCCATTTCGCATAACTATGTCTCAATCGATCGTTGATAGAAATATTCTCTTCTTCTGACAATAGAAGTGAGTCCTCTTCCTTGTATGGAGATAGGACGCCTGTTTTCCCATTAATGTTCTGTAAATCTTCTGTGTCTAAAAATATCAATTCGTAATCTTCAATATTATGCTCAAATATTTTTTCCCATAAAAGAAGGGGAATTACTCCAGCTTTAGAATCCAACCGCGCTTCTTCTGACATGAAATACATAGGGTAACCTCATAATAAATAATAACAGTATGTTGATTATTATCCCACAACACCCATTATTTGTCCATTTTTTAATCAGCGTTGTAGCTGCAATTTAGAAATGTCCCCTTTTGGTCTCGGTGAAACTAACCTTTAATAGGGTGAATATCACATGGTTCAATCTGATCTTGTAGGAGAGAATCAAAGTAAGCGAATTTAATCATTAGTACAGCAAAGATAGAAAGTAATGAGAGTCAGCGCGTTAGAGATTATAAGTCTAAAATTGACTCTGTCATGGAGGAGTCTAAGACTTTGCACCAGGCTGTTGCCTCATAATTAAATTACCAAAGTGTTTATCCGAGCACTCGCGGTAATACGATGAAGATTCACATTTCTATCTCACTTACTATAATTTCATGAGAATACTGTTGGCCATGGATGGTCACAGTTCGAGGTAATCCCCCCATTTTTAACCGAAGCTAAAAGTAGAGGATTAGGCAACTAGTGCCAGTTTTTGCTTTGGAGGAATCCCTCCAATTGCAGTATTTGGTCGTTCATTGTTGTACGTCCATGGCCATTGTGTCGCATGTAGTTGTACCTCGGCAATATTTTCAAATAAATATTGACTTAACCAATCATATCGAACCGTAAGGTTATACCGTTCAATATAAGCATTTTGCTGTGGATTTCCTGGCTGAATAAAAACCAATTGTATCTAATTTTTCTCAGCCCAACTTTCCAACAATTTACTAATATATTCAAGACCGTTATCACAGCGAATTTGCTTAGGTTTGCCTCGCCATTCGATGATCTGATTGAGAGCCCTTACAACGCGCTCTGCCGGTAAAGACAAGTCTACCTCGATGGCAAGGCCTTCGCGATTGAAATCATCCAGCACATTAAATAATCGATAACTACGGCCATCCTCTAATTGATCATGCATAAAGTCCATCGACCAGCATTCGTTGATGGTATTTGGCACAGCCAATGTTTCAGGTGTTTCCCTGATTCACCGTTTTTTGGGTTTGATTCGCATGTTGAGTTCTAACTCCCGATAAATTCGATAAACGCGCTTATGATTCCAACCATATCCCTTTACATTGCGCAGGTAGAGAAAACATAAGCCAAAGCCCCAATTACGCTGGTTCTGCGCCAAACGTATTGAAATATCTCTATCAAGAACCGCCTTTTGCGCCAGCTCACGTCGGCGCGACGGTGTTACCACTTTTTTTCAATGGCTTCCTTGAGTATCTCGGCCTTCAAGCGTTCTTCAGCATACATCTTTAGACGGCTATTTTCAGCTTGCTTTAGAATCGACAGTATTTGGCTGTCTGTAAATTTCGATTTTTTCATGCAGAATCTCCTTCGCATAGGGTACGAAAAAATTCTACTTTTGACATCAGTTATTTTTCGGGAGGATTACCAAAATAATGATTGAAATTTAACCAACACTTAGCTTGCTTGTTGCAATTGTAATTTATTTTTAATCAAGATGCGCGCGCGCTAACTTGACAGAACATCTTCTAGTTCGATGCTCTGTATAAACTGTGTATAAGGAGAAGTACGGTTTTGGTCGGAAGATTTTACCAGTATATAATAATAGATTGTGCGCTCAGAGCGAGGTACTTCAAAGAGATAGGCTTTTAGCTGATATAAGCCAGGCTCTAGCAAAAGTTCTGCATGGACGGTATGCTCAAGAACGCTACCAAGCACGATTTTCCCTGATTCGCAACGTAACGTCACTTCTTCTGCAATAGAGCGATAGATGCATTTGAATTCTTTTAAGCTGGGAATAGGATAATGACCGGAAACAAGACGCAGTTGTGCATCGCAGGGGCCATCATGCCCAGGATAGAGGACAAGGCCAATGCCATTATTGCAATGATGCAGGTCTGTCTTCTCATCATAAGCATGGTTTGAGGGATATAGAACAGGATCGGCGATATACATACCGTGGCTGATGGCCGGCTTAGCGTTTTGTTTCTGCAAAATGGCCGGCTCGCCTCCATATTTCTTTTCTACTAATGTAGCAGTGATCTTTGATAATAAACGACTCACTACATTTGCGCGCGAGGTAAGTATTAGCAGTGGAAGGACTTTTTGTAGGTGCTGCTGATAGAATTCTAAGCTTTCTACGGAAGGGCCTTTCTCCTCCTGAAAGGCTTTTGTGAGTGAGAAGGCATAGCTCGCTGCGCCTTTCATGCGATCTTTTAGAGGCAGGGAGATAAGGCGCGTATAAGCCTGTGCAAGTTCGTTTTGTGACATATGTTATAAATCATCGGGTGCTAGGCTGTGCTGCCTAAAAGCAGATTACCATGGAGCAATATTACATAAAATTAGCCAATTAGGGAATCATTTATTCGTTTTTAAAGAGAGTCAAAGGAATCCATGTAAAGGATGAAAAAAGACTCATCAATTCTTAGATGGAGTTTATTTTTATGGTAATTCGCATTTGCCCCGTTTCTATAATTTAAGCGAAATCTCCTAAGTGTGGCTGATATAAATTAGTCCGCATGATATATTACTTATCAACAAGAGTCCACATTGGTGTTTTTGTTAACAAATGATTGGGGTGGAGCCAAAACATCTCCCGGCAGTGCAGCTTTCCTTTATACAGACATTGCAAAACAGCGGGCTGCGGGCTATTAAAAACGCACAATCTGCTCATGGTGCAATGAATTATTCTGTCTGAAGGGACTTCTTAAATCCCCCATTATATAACAATGGTTATTCAAATACCTGCTCCAGCTGGATTTAGGTAGATCTCACTGGCTCGCTTACCAAAATGCCTTATTATTCTTCTTAAACCGACATTCAAATTCACAACTAGCTTTTGCACATGGTCGCCCGTCGTGACAGTTAACTCATTTACGACTCGAAATAAAAAATAGACCCCACGCAAACTGGGGGCACTTGTTGGTTTGTTCGTTTGACTCGGAATGGTTTCATTCTTTTCTTGCAGCGATTGTTGTAACTCATACTCCCCGTATACCATAAGACATAAGGTCATCACCATCATAAGGGCATCGATACGCTCAGGTGTCTTCAAAAAAACCGAGTCGATTTGAAATGTATCCTCTTTGATAAATTTAAAACCACGTTTAGTCCCAGACTGTCCCTTATATTCGCTCAAAACCTCTTTGTTCGATAAAATCATCTCATCCAATTGATTGGTCGCTAAAACAAATCGACCTTTCCGAGTTCGCATTTCAGCGATCTTCTGTTCATATAAATGCAGATTGAATTCAATTTGATACCCAATGGTTTCTGTTAACTCATCCGCTTTGGGCCGCCCTTTGGACGGATATTTTTTTACTTCAACAATAGAGAAGGTTACTTCATGAAATTTTAACAACTTTTTTTGTGTCTCAGCTTGATTGCATGCATCATGTTGGCACGTGAAAACTTGATTGCTTAAGTGCCACCAAGCTTTATTTTGATTATCGCCTTCCGTTTTAATTTTCTTATCCAATGTCTTGCTTTCGCGATGATAAGCCGCCTCAGAGAAAAACATCAGCTAACGTTGTTTTACATCCTTATAATTCGATATAGTCGCACAATAAGAGTAACCATTGCTCAACTTAATCCAAGTAAGCTCTTTTTCTGGTATCGAAACTAGTGTGCTTACTTCTTTGATTTTCTCTGGTGCCCGTGTTATCCAAAACATGTCGGTGCTACGTTGCAGAATATTCGCATAAATCGCGCTGTCACCAACATAAATAAAATCAGGCGTATCGCCAGCTCACGACGAAACTGCTTTATTTTAATAGCGGCTGCAGGCGTCGTTGTCTGATCGGAGGCATTTCCGCCAATTTTTACCCTGTATGCACTCTATAATTCAATTTCGTTTTCCATAAAAATCGAATAACCCTTGGTTTCATTGGTCGGAGTGACTGGAATCGAACCAGCGGCCCCTGCCTCCCGAAGGCAATCCTGATTGTTTCTTAATGTATCCCTATATATCTCCATGAACAAACAGCCCTTTATACTCAAGGGTTGTATCCATTTTATGATGTACAGCAATATATTGTTATGCTACATTCCACAATGAAAATGCACCCTACATGCACCCTGTAATTCAAAAGTAATGATTTCTTATTACTTCATGAGGTATTAAATATGATAAAGTTCAGGGTGTTTGAAAAGCAAGAACGAAGTAGAGGGATTTTGTGGGGGCTATGAACCAAAAAACCACCGAAAGGTGGTTCTTGGTCAACTGCTAAAAGGGACGCTTGCGCGTTATCCTAAAAGCTTACGTTATAATTATGAACCATTTTAGATGGTTGTGTCAAATTATTTTTGGGAAACGGGGTATCAGATGGAAGAATATATTGGCGTTTTATCGATTGATAGGCTGAAAAGCTATGAGATCCTATGTCCAAGTAAGTTGGAGGGAAATATCATTGGCGCATATCATTGGAATTTGTTGATATGTGAAACATTATACCCATTTATTCATTCTGTTGAAATTGCGCTACGTAATTCTATCCATCAGGCAGCTACCAGAAGATTTGATACAGAATTTTGGTTTGAAATCGTTGTGACTGATGGTAAGTCAAAAGCTATTCTTGATGATACTAAAAGGGATTTGAATCATAGGTTTGAGCATGTAACAGCATCAGATATCGTTGCATCATTAACGTTTGGTTTTTGGACAACATTAATAAAACATAAAACATATGCAAATAGTCATAATCCATATCGCTTATGGCCTGATTTAATTTCCTCGGTATTTCCCAATTATCCTAGAGGTGATGATGAGAGGAAAAACATATCCAAACGATTTGAGGAGATTAAGTTAATTAGAAACCGTTTGTTTCATCATGAACCTATCTGGAAATTTAAAAACGCTAGAACATCGCAAGACTGTATTGCTGAACTACGTCGCAAGTTCAATGACATATTCAAAGCAATTGGCTGGATTTCAAAGTACAAACGAAATTGTTTAAGAGAGTTTGGTTTTGTTGAATCGTTTAAAAATAATTGCACGCTTGAAGTTTTAGAGAGCTATAAGGCGAAGGGTTCTGAAATATTACAACACACGCAGATTAATATATGAAAGCAAAAATCAATAACACGCTCATTAAAAAACTGCTTCCTGAAGACAAAGAATACGAAGTCCATGATCTTGACATAAAAGGATTCATGATAAGAGTCTTTCCATCAGGAACCATGCGTTACGTATGCCAGTACAAAAGAGGCAAAAAAATTAATCTTGGGACAGTTGGCGTCATAACAGCGGCCCAAGCTCGTGAAAAAGCCATTGAAGTGCTAGGTAACGTCAATAAAGGTATTGAGCCAACCGCACAGAAAGGGATAAATAAGCCTAGAACACTGCAAGAATTTATCGAGAGTGATTATAAGCCATGGGTTTTGTCGACGCATAAACGAGGCCAAGAGACGCTAGCAGGGCTTACACGATGTTATAAGACATTTTATTCCAAACCGTTGATTGAAATTACGCCTGTCTTAATAGAACAATGGCGCGTCAAACGTGTGAATGAAGGTACGGCGCAGGCAACTTTGAACCGCAATATTACTATGTTGAAATCGTTGCTGAGCAAAGCCATGGAATGGGGTTTTCTAAAGGAAAATGCGCTTAAAAATTTAAAACAATTTAAAATAGACCGCTCCCCTAAGATCCGCTATTTGACACTCGAAGAGGAGACTCGTTTGCGTCAAGCACTATTGGAGAGGGATAAACAACTACGGCAAGATAGAAGCAGCGCAAACCTTTGGCGAGAAAAGCGGGGTTATGATTTATTGCCCGAATTTTCAGAAGATGACCCTTGTGATTATTTAATGCCGATGGTGCTATTGTCGATTAATACTGGACTACGTCGAGGTGAATTATTTCATTTGACTTGGGACATGGTGAATTTGTCAGAAGGTTCCTTGATATTGTCTGGCGAAATTACAAAGAACAAACACTCTCGTTTTATTCCGCTCAATGATGAAGCTTATAAGGTTTTGGATCAACTGCATAAAAAAGTAGAGATAAACGAAGGATTAGTTTTTCCAAGTAAAAATAACCAACCCTTTAATCATGTGAAACGCTCATGGGGATCGTTATTGAAAAAAGCGAATATTACACAGTTTCGATGGCATGATTTACGACATCATTTTGCGAGTAAGTTGGTGATGGCAGGGGTGGATCTGAATACGGTGCGTGAATTATTGGGTCATTCAGATATTGCGATGACGTTAAGGTACGCACATTTGGCGCCAGAGCATAAAATTAATGCGGTGAAGAGGATTGACTGGTCACCTCATGTCTAAAAAGAAAAATAGGTTAACTGGCCCTAAAACAAAAAAATGCCCTGCTAGACTTCAATCTGCAACGCATTGGATACCAACCTACACGGGCAAACATATAGTGAGAGGATATCGGAAGCGCTTTCGAGTTGATGTGATCTGTGCAATTCAAGAGCTCCGGATGCTTGGTGTCAGATTAGATGAAAGTTATGTGGCCCAGCTTATTCGTAAGCGGTGAATTAACCCCACCTACAAATAGCCATTAAAACACTAGATACTCCTGAGAAAATAAAGCGCGAGGAGTATACCGATGCAAACCCAAATGAAAAAACAGGTTGACTGTGACTGGGCAAGGCACGTAGCAAGCTGGAAGCAAAGTGGTTTGAGCCAAAGTGCGTACTGCCGGCAAGAAGGGATTAACAATAAGAAGTTCCATTATCATTTGCACCGGCTAAGAAACGAAGAGTACAAGCCTGAGCTAACCTTTATCGAAGCAAAACCTATCATAAAATCAGCTGTAATAACAAAACCAGAACCCAAGACGAGTATACGTCTAATTTTGCCTAATGGAGTGCAAGCGCTGCTAGATGATGTTTCGTTTGATTTATTACCCCAGGTGTTTAGTCTGGCGAGTAATTTATCATGTTAAAGCTGAGAGAGGAGACCACCATTTATGTTGCATCACATGCAGTAGATTGCCGCAAAGCCATCAATGGTTTAGCGGCCCTTGTATCAGAGGAGTTGGATAGGCAGCCGCATGATGGTTCGGTCTATGTTTTTTATAACCAAGCCTGCTCCTTAGTTAAGTGTTTGTTTTGGGATAAGAATGGCTTTGTGCTCTATCATAAGCGTTTAGAGCGAGGTCGGTTTAAGATGGGTAGGCGTTCTGATGGTGCTTACACGATTAACAAAAATCAATTAGGCTGGTTATTAGCAGGGCTTGATTTTCAACTGATGAATGAATTTAGCACACTTGATTTCACTCATTATTTTTAATTCAAAATGCACATTTTAATATAAATATGCACGTTTATTTGGTATAATTTACGCATAAAAACAAGAAGATAATCGATTGCGATGAAATTAAATCCTGCTCAAACAGTAGACCAATTACGACAAGAAAATGCACGATTATTAGCATTGATTGAGCAGCGCGAGTGCACGATTCAAAATCTACAGCACCAGCTTCATTTATTCCGTACCGCACGATTTGGCCGCAAAAGTGAAAAAGGGGTTGTGCCTGAGCAAATGGCCCTTCACTTTGATGAAGCAGCATGTCTCGTAGAATTAGAGCAGGATGTTGAAACACCAGAAACACAAACCATTACTTACACCCGCGCGAAGAAGAATACTGGCAGAAAACCCTTGCCACAATCCTTGCCCTATGTAGAGCAAGTCCATGACTTAACAGAAGATGAAAAGCAATGTGCTTGCGGCTGTGCGTTAACCCACATCCGTGATGAAATTACTGAGCAACTTGACGTAGTCCCACAAATGACGTTTCGTGTGGTACACATTCGCAAACAATATGCGTGCAAAGGTTGTGAGGACACCATGAAGCTCGCACCCATGCCTAAACAGCCTATCCCGCGCTCCATTGCAAGCCCAGGCTTAATCGCCGCCGTAATTAACTCTAAGTTTCGTTGCCACATGCCTTTATATCGGCAAGAAGAGATGTTCCACGCCGCAGGCGTTCCACTCACGCGAGGTACCTTAGGTCATTGGGTAATTAAAGCAGCAGACTTATTGACACCTTTAGTCAAACTCATGGAGGACAGCATCCAAAGTTATGACATTGCCTATGCAGATGAAACAACGTTACAGGTACTTAAAGAAAAAGGCCGGCTGGCTGCGCAAAAATCATATATGTGGCTCTTTGCCGGTGGACCGCCTTCTAGGCGTGCTTTTGTCTATCAATATCATCAGACCCGTGCTCACCGCATTCCTGCTGACTTCTTTGCCGATTTTCAAGGCTATCTACATGCAGATTGTTATGAAGCGTATATCAGTCTTGGTTTGAAGCCTTCTATTGTGCATGTGGCGTGCTGGGCTCATGCGCGGCGCTATTTTGTCGATGTGGCTAAATCAACTAAAAAATCAGGTCTTGCTCATCAAGTCATTGCGCTTATCGCCAAACTGTATCATCTAGAAGCAACGCTCAAAGAAGAAAACGCATCTCCAGTCATTGTCTTTGCTGCCCGCACTCAAAAAGCTAAAGCAATCGTCTTCGAAATTAAAACCATCTTAGATGAAGCCTGCTCAAAAGTACTGCCTAAAAGTCCTCTTGGTAAAGCAGTCTTTTATACGCTTAATCATTGGGAGGCCCTAAAAACGTATCTTTATGACGGGCGCCTTGATATCGATAATAACTTGTCCGAACGCGCTATTAAACCCTTCGTCATCGGCAGAAAAAACTGGCTCTTCAGCGGTAATGAAGTGGGCGCTCAGGCCGGAGGAGTGCTCTTCTCCCTTATTGAAACCTGTAAATACCATCAAATCGATGTCTTTTCCTGGCTTAAATATGCCCTTACTCATATTCAACAAGCGCACACCCTAGAGCAACTCGAGACACTCCTTCCCTACAACATTGACACTCAACGTCTCGACAATATGAGAAGCTTACCTAACTTGATCTTGCCCGCATAGGTGGGGTTAATTCACCGCTTAC